>CAZOXN010000070.1:0-4254 GCA_964583655.1 uncultured Desulfarculaceae bacterium
GCCAGGCGTGGGGGGGAACGGAAGTGGTGAAGCGAGCCGGCCACGGTGCATCCCGACGCCAAGCCCTGCGTGTCAGGGTGAAGGCCATCCTCGATCTCCTCTCCCAGGCCTTCCCTGATCCGAGAACCGCCCTGAATTTCTCCACCCCTCTGGAGCTCCTGGTGGCCACGGTCCTGTCAGCCCAATGCACGGACGAGCGTGTCAACCAGGTGACCGCGTCTCTATTCAAGAGCTACCGAACGGCTGCGGATTACGCCCGGGCCGGGCTGGCGCAGCTCGAGGAAGAGATCCGCCCCACGGGATTCTTCCGGCAGAAGGCCAAGTCCATACAGGGGATATGTCGGGAGATCGAGGCCCGCTTCGGGGGCCAGGTCCCGGGTCGGCTGGAGGATCTAATCTCGCTCCCGGGGGTGGGGCGCAAGACCGCGAACTTGGTCTTGTCTGAGGCCTTCGGCACGCCGGGGGTCATCGTTGACACCCATGTGAAGAGGGTGACCCAACGCATCGGCCTCACCAAGGAGACCGACCCCGAGAGGATCGAGTTCGATCTGATGGATTACGTCCCAAGAGAGGACTGGACAAGGCTGTCCAATCTCCTCATCTGGCATGGCCGCAGGACCTGCACCGCTCGAAGGCCCCTTTGCCCCAGGTGCACCATCAGGGCCTTGTGCGATTATCCGGACAAGACCTCGGGCTGAGTCCCGGCCCCTCTCCAAGAACGCCTTTGCCGCAGCCCCCCAGATGTTCCCAGGGGCTCAGGACCTGCTCATCTGGGCCCTCTTGTGGCGCTACTCTCATGGCCTCAGAACATGGACGGGTCGAACCTCAGGCTCCACCCAGCACTCCTGGGATCTATGTGGATATCCCGCCTCACAGTGCCCACCACGCGCTCGCCGAACTGGGTCTCAACATACGCCCTGGCCACCACTGTGTGGTGCCCAATGTCCAGGTCGATCCGGACCTTCTCCCTGGCGCCCAGCCTCACGGGGTACCGATCGTCGTCCACGAAGATCTCCAGCCTCCAGGCCGTGTTGTTGATGAACTCCCCCCTTGTGGGGTCAGGCTGGTAAGCGTAAGGCTGAGGCGGGGGGGGCGCAGGATAGCTCTGGGGGGGAGGTGGCGGCGGGGGTGCCTGCCTCCTGCTCTCATCTATGGCCACCCCGGTCAAGGCCCCGGCCAAGGCCCCAGCCCCAGCCCCTGCGGCCGCACCGGTGCCTTTCCCCGTGAGCCCGTAACCGAGCAAGGCGCCCGCCCCGGCGCCCACGGCAGTGCTGGCCGGCACTGCGCTGTCATATGTGGTGCATCCAGAGGCCGCCAGGCCAGCCACCAAGCAGATCAGTATGAAGGATGTCCAGGATTTCATTTCCCTCCTCCTCGGCCAACAGGGGACCAAGAGATTCACCAGACGTCTTTACGATAATACGCGGTCAGGGGATTTTCAAGCTGCATTCAAAGGAGATGCCTTTGCCAATGACGTGATCTATAATTGCGGCAGATTACTTGCTTGTTGGAGGTCGGAGATGGAGGTGTTCGCCAGGACCTTTTTGTCTAGGAAGGTCTTAGAGTTGGGCCTTATCTGCTTCAGCATGGCGGCGATCCTCTTCCAGGTGCCCGCGCTCGCAGAGACGGCATCCGGGGAGCCGGCGCACTTCGCCATCGTCCATACCAACAACGTCAACGCCCACCTCTTCGGTTGCCCGACATGAGGGAACCGCACGCTGGGCGGTCTGGCTCGGCGAACGGCCCTGGTTCGAGGAATCAGGAGCGAGGGCAGACCGCTCCTGGTGGTGGACTCTGGTGACCTGTTCTTCGACCTCAAGGAGGTCAAGGACCCCAAACAGGAGCTGATCAGGGCGCGCGTCATCGCGAGGGCTTACAGGCGCATGGGGGCCGTGGCCATAAATGTAGGGGACCTCGACCTCTCCCAGGGCGTAGATTTCCTAAGACAGAGTGCGGCCCAGGGGATCCCCCTCATCTCGGCCAATCTCCTCAACCCCTCCACCAAGGGCCTTCTATTCCCGGGCCACGTCATAGAACAGGTGGGGAAAGTGAAGGTGGCCTTCTTCGGGCTGGCCAACCCGCAGTTCTCCCCTGTCATACAGAAGGCCGTGGAGGGGGCGGTCACGGTCAAGGACCCGATCCAGGCGGCCAAGGAGACCATGGAGAAGCTCCATGGGAAGGCGGACGTGATAGTGCTCCTTTCGGACCTCGGGCTGGCCAAGGATCTTGAGCTTCTCAAGGCCGTCCCGGGGATTCACCTGGTCCTGGGGGGCCATGAAGGTCAGTACCTGGGGACCCCGCGGGAGGAGGGCAAGGGCTTCGTGTTCCAATCGTACAAGAGGGGGATGTACCTGGGCAGGCTGAGCATCACAGTGGAGGAGCCGGGGGCCTCATTCCAGGACGCCGGGAGGTATCATAGGATCAAAGAACAGATCTCCGCCTTGGAGCTGCGGCTCAGAACACTGCGGGAGCAGAGGGAACGCCAGCAGAGTCAGGGCACAGAGCGCCTCATGGAGCAATTCCTTCGGCAGAAGGCCCAGCTGGAAGAGGAGCTGAAGCAGGCTGGGGGCCCTGTCTCCTCTGGCAACCGCTTCGTGTGGGTGCTCCAGTCCGTGGATCCAGAACTCCCCGAGGACCAGGAGGTCCGAAAGTGGATCCAGGAGGCAGGCATAGAGAGAGATTGAGCGTCATTGGGGAGCTGCATCCCATCTTCCCGTGTACCCACACACCCCAGTGCGCGGGGCGTTGAGCACCGGGGGGAACGACTCCTCGTCGCACTCGTGCTTCGGCGCACACTCGTCGCAGAGCCATGCCTCGCCGAAGTGAACGCACTGGGAACAAACCAAGGTCGCCGGCTTCCCGCAGCCTCCCAAGCACAAGTCCCAGCACCTCCTCGTTGGTCAACACCTCCTTGCCGAAGAAGGGGCCTTTGTATCGCAAGGCCGATGGCGGCAACCGGATCTTTCGCACTGTCCCGGCGCGGACCGATCTTATCAGGCCCTTGGCGGAAGGTCAAACCGGGGCGGGGCCGAGGCCGGCGTCGGCTTTGGACTGGGCCAGGCCGCGCTGCACAAGGCCAGATCCAAGGATGGGGCGCGATCCCCTGGCACGAGCGTGCGCCCCCTGTTACACTAACAAGTCGTGGTGCATCGAGACGCCCTGGAGAGGGCAGATTTCCATGAGCGGCCTTTACTATGGCTGGTGGATCGTCATGGCCGCCTTCGCGGTGGCCGTGTACATCAGCGGCACCTTGTTCTTCGGTTTCACCGCCTTCTTGGAGCCCATAGTCAAGGAGTTCGGATGGGGGTACGCGCAGGTCTCTTTGGTGGTCTCTCTGCGAGGCCTGGAGATGGGGGTCTTCGCCCCTGTGGCGGGCTTCCTGGCTGACCGGTACGGCTCCAGGAAGCTGGTCCTCTTCGGATCTGCCACCGTGGGCCTGGGATTGATCCTCCTTAGCGCCACTCGGTCCCTCCTCTCTTTCTACGGGGCCTTTTTACTCATCGCCTTCGGGGCAGGGGGGTGCACGAGTGTGGTGCTCATGACCGCGGTGGCCCGGTGGTTCACGAGGGATGTAGGCAAGGCCCTCGGTCTCATGGCCTGCGGGTACGGAGCCGGAGGGGGGATGATCCCCCTCATGGTCTGGCTCATCGACTCGTACAATTGGAGGAGTGCTTTGGTCCTTGTGGGCCTGGGCATGTGGGCCCTGGGGATCCCCCTCTCCTTCGTCTTTCGCGATGCCCCACGCGCGGCTGACCATGGTTGGCTGGGGGAGGGTCCCTCGATGGGTCAGGGTTGTGCGGAGGGAGTGCACCGGGAGAGGGACGTCCCTTTCGGCTCCTCATTCAGAGACAAGGACTTCTGGTGCCTGAACTTCGCAGAGGCCCTGAGGATGATCGCCCTCACGGGGGT
This sequence comes from uncultured Desulfarculaceae bacterium, assembly GCA_964583655.1. Lineage (GTDB taxonomy): Bacteria > Desulfobacterota > Desulfocorpusculales > Desulfocorpusculum > Desulfocorpusculum > CAZOXN01. The sequence continues at coordinate 3,910 of CAZOXN010000070.1, forward strand.
GGTCACTCACGCAATGCCGTATCTGGGCAGCCTGGGCATGTCCAGGGACAAGGCTGGTCTAGTGGCCGCTGCCCTGCCGGTAGCGAGCATAGCAGGGAGGTTTGGTTTCGGTTGGCTCTCGGACGTCTTGGACAAGCGATACGTTATGATCTTGTCCTACGGTTTCATGGCAGCAGGACTCCTGGCTCTCACGCAGGCCCATGAGGTCCTGTTCTTGGTCCCCTTTCTGTTCCTCTTCTCTCCCGGCTTTGGGGGATGCATGATCGTCAGGGGGGCCATGCTTCGGGAGTACTTTGGCGTTGGCTCCTTCGGGAAGCTCCTGGGGATCACCATGGGCACCGCGTC
>CAZOXN010000070.1:4264-8955 GCA_964583655.1 uncultured Desulfarculaceae bacterium
GATCCTGGGCCCACCGGTGGCGGGCTGGGGCTTCGATCAGTGGGGGAGCTTCCAACCGATCTGGTTTGCCTTCGCGGGGTTGCTGGGCGTGGGGATGATCGCCCTCTCGATGATCCGTCCCGTGAAGCCGTCACCTCCCGAGGCATGACCGATTGGGCGAGGATGGAACCAACACGGAGGTGCCCTGGAGCCCCTCTCCATGGACGATGAGGGAGGGGCGGCTCCAGACCAGGGCATACGGCGAGGCGAAGGGGTGGTCTCGGCAGACCCCTGTCACACGCGAAAGCGGAAGGTGACGATGTCCCCGTCCTGGATCTCGTAGTCCCTCCCCTCGGATCTTATGAGCCCGGCATCTCGGGCAGCGGAGAGGGAGCCCGCTGCCAGGAATTGATGGAAGGAGATGACGTCCGCCCGGATGAAGCCACGCTCCATGTCCGAATGTATCCTGCCTGCGGCCGTGGGGGCGGGTGTTCCCCTGGGGACGGTCCACGCCCTGAGCTCGCGGCCCACCACTGTGTAGAAGGTGAGCAAGTCCAGGAGGCGGTACCCCACGTCGATGAGGCGCTGCAGCCCTGACTTCTGCAAACCGTACGCTCTCAGGTACTCCACCCTCTCCTCCTCCGGGAGCTCCAGGACCTCTGCCTCCACCTTCCCGCAGATCACCACTAGCTCCGAGGGGGGCCTGTGCAGCCTTTCTTGGAGGGCCGTGAGCCGCGGCCCAGGGGCCATGAGGTCCTCCTCTCCCACATTGGCCACATAGAAGAGGGGCTTTTGCGTCATGAGCCCCAAGGGCTGGATGAAGGCACCTTCCTCATGACTCAAAGGGACTGTCGAGGCCCGCTTGCCTGCATCGAGGGCCAGCTGCAGGCGCTCCAGGGCCTGCAATTCTTCCAGCGCGGACTTGTCCTGGGACTTGGCCGCCCTCCTGGTCTTCTCGAGCCTCCTCTCCAGGGCCTGTAGATCCGCGAGGATCAGCTCCATCTCCAGGACCTCCACATCCCGCACCGGATCGATGGCCCCGTCCACATGGACCACGTTGGGGTCTTCAAAGCAGCGCACCACATGCGCCAGGACATCGACGTTACGGATCTGGTCCAGGAAGCGATTCCCTCGGCCCTTTCCCTGGTGGGCCCCTTCCACCAAGCCTGCGATGTCACGGAACTCCAAGGTGGTGGCAGTCACCTGCGGGGGACTCAAAATCCTGGCGAGGGTCTGGAGCCTCTGGTCCGGGACCTGCACCACCCCTACGTTGGGATCGATGGTGCAGAATGGATAATTGGAGGCAGGGGCATTGGCCGCGGTGAGGGCGTTGAAGATGGTGGACTTGCCCACGTTGGGCAGACCTATGATCCCGCACGAAAAACCCATGGCCTCGCGCTCATATCCGGAGTCGGCTGCTCCGCCTGGGAACACCTCCAATTCGTATATCACCTCGCATGCCAGGGCACAAGCCTTGCTAGGGGTGGTCACGGGGTGTGGAATGCGCCGAGCCGGCCATGGACCATTTCTCGCTATTGCTAAAACCTTATGGATTTGGTAAATGATTCTTGAAGGCCATCGAGGGCGTGAATCTTGCCCACAGGTCAGCCCCACCATCGTGGGTGCTGATATTCCGCCGGGTGAAACTACCGGTCCCTGGCCGCACGGGGGTGTCCATGGAATGGGAGAACATCTCCGGCAATTCCATCCTGGAGCAGCTGGGCGAAGGGGTCATCATCATCAACAGGGATTTCCGGGTGGTCTATTTCAATAGGCGTGCCGAGGAGATCACGCTCCATCCTCGGGGGGAGGCCGTGGGAAAGACCTGTAGGGAGGTCCTGCGCCTGGCCAACTGTGAAGATGGGTGCCCGGTGACGAGGTTTCTGGATTCACCCCAGAACATAGTGGACTACGAGGCCTTGCTCACCAGCAGGGCCGGAAAGGCTATCCCGATTCACATCCGCTTCTCCATGATTCGGGACCCTCAAGAGGGGTTCTCGGGGGGGATCATCACCATTCGCGACATGCCGAGCAAGAGGCTCCCCCTTACAGACGATGACGCGGATTACGCGTTTCAGGGGATCCTCAGCAAGAACAAGCGGATCCTGCAGATCTTCGAGATCCTCCCGGATGTCAGTCGCACCGATGCCTCGGTCCTGATCCAGGGAGAGAGCGGCACGGGGAAAGAGCTCTTTGCCACGGCTATACACAACTTGAGCCTTCGCCAAAAGGGGCCTTTCGTGAAGCTGAACTGCAGCGCCTTGCCAGAGACATTGCTGGAGTCGGAGCTGTTCGGATACATGCGAGGTGCCTTCACGGACGCCAAGAGGGACAAGCCTGGGATGTTCCAGTTGGCCCATAGGGGGACCCTATTCCTGGACGAGATCGGGGAGATAACGCCCTCCCTTCAGGTGAAGCTCCTCAGGGCGGTGCAGGATGGGGAGTTCATCCCCCTGGGCGGGACACACCCTGTGCGCGTGGATGTGAGGATCATCTCTGCGACCAATCGGAACCTAGAGGATCTGGTTCAGGGGCAACGTTTCCGTCTAGACCTCTATTACCGCCTGAACGTGGTCAAGATCCAGTTGCCCCCTTTGAGGGAGCGTCCGGAGGATATCCCGTTGCTGGCGCGTCACCTCGTCAGGAAGTTCCAGGCCAAGACAGGAGCGGCCATTCAGGGGGTCTCCGCCAATGCCATGGAGGCGCTCCAGCGTTACGACTTCCCGGGCAACGTCCGGGAGCTGGAGAACATCATCGAGCATGCCTTCATCATGTGCAAGGAGGGGATGATCCGTAGGCAGCACCTGCCTTCCTACATATTCGGGCTGGAGAGGGAACTGGACCAGTTCGCGGAGCGTGAAGGTCGAATGAGGGAGGTGGAGACGAGGACGATCCTGGATGTCCTGAACAAGCACCATGGCAACAAGGTCAGGGCCTCCCGCGAGCTCGGGATTCACAGGACGACCCTCTGGAGGAAGTTGCGCCGCATCACTGCTTGATGCAACGTACATGATGCATGATGCATCACCCATCCTTTCAAGAAAACGCAAGTCATCTTCATTGACTACGTCTCTGACTCGGACCTGCTGCAACTGTTGCTGGTGGCGGTTGCGCTGCAGATTGCAACTTCAGCGGTGATCTTCTCTCTCCTTTCCATAGATTGTCTCAGAGATTTCAGGAACTTGAACAGGAAAGCAAGACTGGCCCGTCTCTTGCAACTGGTGCTCGTGCCATGAACTCACGGACGAGAGGAACAGGCCCCTTGCGTCAGGGAGAAAGCCCTCGGTCGCCCCTGGAGCAAGGGGCGCCGTCGCCCCACCGGGCGGTGGCGGTGGAGTTGGCCGACATAAACCGTCTTGGCCTTCGATTCCACGAAGAGCAGCGCTTCGACAAGTCGCTGGAGCAGTTCTGGCTCGGCCTCCTCAAGTCACGGGAAACCGGATGCCGAGACTGGGAATGCATCGCCCTCAACAACATCGGGATGGTGTATCAGAGCTGGGGCAAGTTCGATCATGCCCTGAAGTTCTATCAGCAGAGTCTCGAGATCTCCCAGACGGCGGATTTCGTGCAAGGGGCCATCGCCACTCTGAACAACCTGGGCCGTCTATACGAGTACTGGGGCCGCCTGGAGAAGGCCAAGGATTACTACAGCAAAGGCCTGGCCATGGCCGAGGCACATGGAGAGATGGCCGCCAAGCGGACGACGCTCTTGAATCTGGCGGTGTGTCTGGAGAGAGAGGGTCAGTACACCCAGTGCCGAGGGCATTTGAGGGAGGTCATTCGAATCGACGAGATCATCAACCATCCGAACATGGAGGTGGACAAGGCGTATCTGGCCCAACTGGAAGACCGGCCTTGAACTGCACAGGGCCTTTGCCGCGGTGCCGAGCCCCGATTTCTATTGGCAGGGACGCGTCCTGGCCCGATGGCACGGGAGGGCGAAACACCGAAGAGGGGAAAAAGGAGGCTTGAACATGGATCATGGAGGTTCTTTGACTTTCCTGATGGAGGAGGTCCAGTATGCCGCACTTGCCTTCATGGGCCTGGTCTACGTGGCCAAGGTCGCCTGGCTCCTGAGGAAGCCAACGGTGTCAGACAAGGCACCTCTCAAGGGCAGCCCCACCAGGGGTGCCATCCTCTCCATGGGCAACATCTTCATGCCCTGGGCCATGGAGAGCACTCGACTCCACTGGTACTTCTACACGGAGTTCGTGATATTTCATGTCGCAGTGGCCCTGACGATCCTCTCCACGTTCCTGCTCCCCCTCAGGCTCATGGTGCCTGGGGAGATCCTCTCGCAAGGGGTGGCCCTATTCATGGCAGCGGGATTCCTCATCGGTGTGAGGAGACTGTGGCGTCGATTGTCCAGGCGAGAGATGAGGCTCATAAGCTCCAGTGATGACTACTTCGCCATCGTCATCCTGGATCTCTTCTTCCTTGCAGGCATCTGGGCCCTGACCATCGGCAGCGCCGAATCCCTATGGGTCTTCTTCGTCATGACCACGTTTTTCCTGATCTATGTCCCGTTCAGCAAGATATCGCATTACATAACTTACCCCTTCGCTCGCTGGTATTACGGTATTCAGTTCGGGGGGCGGGGTCTCCTCAACAGATCCGCCAAGTCTTCCGACTGACTTGGCCTCGAACAACAAAGGAGGAACGGACCATGCAAGAGAAGCTAGCCGTCGCGCACGCCAGCACACCCCCTCAGG
>CAZOXN010000071.1:0-8873 GCA_964583655.1 uncultured Desulfarculaceae bacterium
CCGTGGAGGCCCGGATCTCTTGGCCGCTGGCCAGACGGACCCCTCGCGCCTTCCCTCCTTCCACCAGGATGCGTTCCACAGGTGCACAGGTACGGACTTCCCCCCCGTGGGCCGCTATGACCTCGGCGAACGCCCGCGGGATGCTGATGCACCCTCCCAATGGATAACCTATGTTGGCGTCCCTTTGGACGTTCTGGAACATGCGGATCATCTCCCCTGCGGATGCCTCCTTGGAGGTGACCACGGAGCTGAGGAGGGTCTTCTGATGTTCCATGGCCAGTATGACCGGGTTTGAGGTGAACTCGCGCAACCACCGGCTGTAAGGCACTTGGTCCAGGGCGACTGTCTCCTCATACCCCATCTGCAAGATGCGATCCAAGATCCCCATGGCTGCCTGAACATCCCCTTGGCTCAACCCGAAGCCCCTGCGGTAGATCTCCTGGAGATCCTCGCGCGTGCAAAAGGAGAGGTCCGGATAAGGATACGTCTCCCGGTCCAGGATCAGGATCGGCTTGTTTTCGGGCGTCGCATGCCACCAACGGATGCCCTCCGGGCTTCCCACCGCCCTCATTATCTCGCCGAAAGGCCCCTTCTCGCATCGCGCCACAAGATGCACGAAGACGTCGATGATGAACCCCTCCTTCTCGTAGCTAGTGCAACGCCCCCCGATGAAGGGATTGCCCTCCAGGACCAGGACCTCCCGCCCTCCGTGGGCCAGCAAGGCCCCCACGGCCAGCCCACCGATGCCCGCCCCTATGATCACGACCCGTGTGTCTCTGTCCATTCCACACCCCCCCTGACCGGTCACATCCTCGCCCCGAGGCGATCGCTCACGCGGTGGTGCCATCTCCCTTGCCTTCAGGTCCTCTCCCCTCGACATTCCGGAGGATCTGGCCTCCGGGGGATTTGTCTGCGTCCGACGCACAGGCAGGTCCTCCCCCCCTTCCCGCGGGGCGCGGCAGCCAAGCCCCTCTGGGGAGCACCACCGCCCGGTGATCGCTTACGCCCCAAGGCTATCACAAGACGGCCGAGGAGTGCGAGGGCTTGTGAAGGAGCAATCGAGTGGTCTGCCATTGGCCGGGCTCTCCCCTTTATCCGGCTGGGGTGCGATAATGTGAGAAAGGAGACCTCGCGTCTTCTCGGTAGGGGGGGCAAGACATGGCTGACATGATGGTCAGGGCCATCTCCAAGTGCGGCCGGTTTCGGGCCGTGGCGGCTGTCACTACAGGCGTCGTGGAGGCACTGAGGCTACGACACAACTCCACCCCGGTGGCCACCGCGGCCTTGGGCCGTGCCATGACTGGTGCCTTTCTCATGGGCAGCGAGCTCAAGGATGGACAGCGGCTCATGATCCAGATCCTCGGCAGCGGGCCGCTGCGGGAGGTCTTCGTGGAGGCCACCCCCGACGGCGGCGGCCGCGGCTACGTGAGGCACCCGCAGGTGGATCTCCCCGGTGAGGGGGGAAAGATCCAGGTGGGGAGGGCCATGGGGAGCGACGGGACTGTCACGGTCCTGAAGGACCTGGGTCTCAAGGAACCGTATCGCGGTGTGGTCCCCATCACCTCCGGGGAGATCGGAAAGGACCTTGCCTATTACCTCACGGTATCCGAGCAGGTCCCTTCGGCAGTGGCCCTGGGGGTCTACGTGGAACCCGATCTTTCCGTCGGGGCTGCAGGGGGGTACCTGGTCCAGACACTGCCCGGGGCGACTGACGAGGAGATCGGGATGGTGGAGGCCAATATCCGGGCCATGCCCCTCCCCACCGAGCTCATCCGCATGGGGAGAGACCCGCAGGATATCCTCCTCCTGGCGCTCCGTGGGTACGAAGTGAGGTTCTTGGGTGAACAGCCCCTCCAGTTTCGATGCCGTTGTTCCAGGGGCAGGCTGGTAGGAGTCTTGGTAGCGTTAGGCCCTGGCGAGATCGAGGAGATGATGCTCGAACAAAGGGGGGTCGAGGTGACCTGCGAGTTCTGCAGGAAGACCTATCGCTTCTCCCGGCAGGCCCTCGAGGGACTACTCCGGAAGGCCTTGGATAGAACCCATTAACCCTCCCTCAAGACCTCTATCCTGTAAACCGAGTTCTGAGTCTGAAAGTAGTCCGGGGTCACCTTGATGACCCTGGCTGAACGGAACAGGCCGCCATCGTCCTTGAAGAGGCGATAAGACTTGCCCACCTGTGGTCGGTTCTCCTCCCACCCCACCACAGAGGTCTGGACCTGCATCTGTGAGCCCCGCTTCCCGCTCATCTTGGTGATCCGTACCTTTCGGAGACGCCTCTCCTTTCCCACCAATTGGCCCAGGTTGGAGGCAATGGCCTCGATGGTGGCGCATAGTGATTCACCGAGCTTGCGATCCTCTTGCCGACGCCCGAGCCTGTCCTTCATCCCCACGAGGTCGGCGTAACGCTCAGTGAAGTCCGCCTCCTCTCCCCTGGAGATCCTCTCGAGTATCTGTAAGATCTCGACCGTCTCCTTCAGGGCCAGATCAGCGTACCTCCTCTTGTCCCTCCTTCGATTCTCTGCCATGGGACGCCCCCGCGGACTTCGAGAAAGACGGATAATCCGTATGCGTATCACCTGTGAGGTGCCGTGTCAAGGGCTGCTTGGATTTAGTTGCATTTCCTTGCCGGTTGGTCAATGATAGTGAGCCAGAGGATGCATGCTAGGCGACCCGAAATACGACTTCTTCATCGTGGGATGTGGCCCCAGCGGGACCAACTTCCTGCTAGGGGAGGCGCGTGCCATCCAGCTTCTCCCACGTGGGATGTTCAGGGCCAGGGGCTACATCTTCATGGAGGGTCTCCGCGAGAGGGAACTCCTGCTTCCCACGGCCATGCTGTGGAGGAAGCTCACCATCGACCCGTGGACCGAGGCCCTCACAAGCGAGCAGTTGGACCTTGAAGACCGATCCTTTCACCGGCCTGCCAAGCAGGCTTGACTCCAGCGTATCCTGCGGCTAGAATCAATTCTATGTTGAGCCTAGCGAGGGATGCCATGCACTGAGATCATCTCGCAAAAAAAAAGCGTTCAGTCTCAGCGTCTTGCCTTGGTAAATCCTTCACCAACTCCCCAGATACACCTTCGATGATAGTGGACTGAACGCTGGCCCCGTCCCCATGGCTGGGCCTTCCGATGGTAATGGCGAGACGGTCCAGAGAAAGGAGCGCGTCATGACAGACAGAGCGCATGTGAGATTGTTGAAGGCGGCCCTGACGCATCCCGTCCTGGTCAGCGGTGTGCTCGTTGGCTGTTCCGCGGGCCTCGGGCTTGCTACAGCCCTGGGGATCTTGAAGCTTCACAGTTCATTCTCCAACGAGGTGGTGCTGAGGCCGTCCCCAGCGCCGTGGGCAGGGGAGCTGCGCGTGGCACAGAGGACCGAGCCTGAAAAGGCGGACGGGCCCCAGGACCCGTGGGGAATCGATGAGATTCGTTGGTTTGTGACGGCCTCCTTCAAGGGGCTGAGTCCGTCGGAGAAAAGGGAACTGGCCAGCGTCATCTACGAGGAGTGCAAGGCCTCGCGCCTGGCCCCGCAACTGGTCTTGTCCCTCATTGCGGTGGAGAGCGAAGGGGTCCCCACTTCCATGTCTCCCAAGGGGGCCATGGGTCTGATGCAGCTGAACCCCTCCGTTGCCAAGGCCCTGGCGGCCGATGCCAAGGTGCCATGGGAAGGGGATCATAGCCTCTATCGGCCTGGTCTCAACGTGCGCCTCGGGATCGAATACCTCCTGCGGATGCTCCTGCGGTACCAGGACCTCTCCCTGGCCCTGAGCGCGTATTACCTGGGACCCAACCGGCTCGATGGCCTCCTCTCGAGAGATGAGGAGTTGCCTTGGCACTACGTGGGCAGGGTGATGAGGCTTTACGGGGCCTTCTGATCGCGTACCCTTTGGATCCTCTCCTCCATCTCCTGCTCCATCCTCGAGATCTCCCTGGGGAGATTCTCGTCCCCGGCCAGGAGGATCTTGGCCTCCGCGATCTTGGCCTGGTACACCTTCCTTATCTCCGCTATCTCAGCCTTCTGCGCATCGGTCAGGGAGGGCGTCTCCTTGGCCCCACCGTATCTCTCCATGATCAGGTCCAAGGTGCTCTTCAATTCTCCCATCGCGACCTCCCCCCAAGTCTCATTGGGAACCCTTCCTCCATGCGGCCGAAGTGCCGTCGGGCCATCGGTGCCACACGTGTCCCTGGACACATTCTACATGCCGCATGTCGAGCCTTTCAATCCTCAGCGCCGTCTCCAGGCCGAGCCCCAGATCTCCGGCTCGCGCACCCAGTCCAGGGGGCCCCTTCCACCTCGAAAACAGGCGCCGCCCTTGTCCCAGCGACTGCGATGCGCACAGGAGATGCGCACATGGAAAAATGGCCTCATTGCCTTGATCAGGTCCCATGGGGAGAGCTCGTTCACATGCATGGCGCGCTCGTAACGACTCCTGGGGTCCCTGGGGCCTGCCTTGCCCATCGGGTGGTCCCATAGTAGCCTTCGGAGAGGGTAGTAGACGGAGTAGAACCAGCGGTTGGGGAAGGTGTGGAAGATCACGAGCCCGTCCTCTCTCAGGACCCTGTGGACCTCCTTCAAGGTCCTCTTCATCTCCGCCGGGAAGAGGTGTTCCAGGATGTCGGAAAGGAGCACCCTGTGAAAGCTCCGTTCCCGGAAGGGGAGCAGATCCGACCTGCCCCTCACCAGCCCCGGCATCCCGCCCTTCCCCGCGATGCCGCCTCCGACGGTCTCCCTGGAGATGTCCAGGGCATCCTCGGAGAGGTCAAGCCCTACCACAGAGGCCCCCCACCTAGCCGCATGGAGCAGGAGTTCCCCTCTCCCGCACCCCAGGTCCAGGACCCGCATCCCGGGAGCCAGCCTCGACATCTGCAAGATGATCCCCAACCGGGAGTCCAGCCGCTCTCCCCGGCCCTCGGCATAGAGCTCGTGCCCTCCGCAGTGACAGAGGAAATAGGTGCGATCGTAGAGGGCGGACCTCTCGCCTCTGCCCCTCCCGCTGGATTCGTGATCTCGGATTCGGCTCCTCATCTCCCCGTCGGCTTGATAACACGGCCTCCCCGTGGGGTCAAGGGGGGTTGACGCTGCGGGTCCATCAGGGGTAACTTTGGTCCATCCCGGATCTGTGGAAACGACGCCAGATGAGGAGGAGGCCGATGTTCAAGATGCTATTTAGCCCCGGCAGGATAAATACCATGGAGTTGAAGAACAGGGTGATCATGACCGCCATGCACCTGAACTACACACCAGGGGGGAAGGCCAATGAGAGGCTGATCCGGTTCTATGAGGAGAGGGCCAGGTATGAGGTGGCCATGGCCATCGTGGGAGGATGCGCCATAGACGACTTCAGCGGCTCCCCGGACATGATCAACCTGAAGGACGATGAGGATATGGAGGGGCTCTCACGCCTCACGGAGGCAGTGCACAGGGCCGGGGGGCGGTTGTGCGCGCAGCTCTACCATGGAGGGGCCTATGTGCACTCCCTGTTCCTCAAGGGCAAGCAGGCCATATCTCCCTCGGGGGTCTTCTCCCGCTTCACCAAGGAGACCCCGAGGGCCTTGACCAAGGAAGAGATACCTTGGGTGGTGGACAACTTCGCCCAAGGGGCCAAGAGGGCCAAGGCAGCCGGCTTCGATTCGGTGGAGATACTGGCCAGCGCGGGCTACCTCATAAGCCAGTTCCTCTCCCCTCTGACCAACAAGCGCCAAGACGAATACGGTGGGCCCTTGGAGAATCGGATGCGTTTCGGGCTGGAGGTGGCCCGGGCCGTGCGAGCGGCAGTGGGGAGGGAATACCCGATCATATGCCGCATCGCCGGCAACGACTTCGTCCCGGGGAGCCACACCAACAAAGAGGCAAAGGTATTCGCCAGGGCCCTCCAGGAGGCAGGGGTGGACCTGTTGAATGTCACTGGGGGATGGCACGAGACCAGGGTCCCCCAACTCCTCATGTGCCTCCCGCCGGCCACCTTCAAGTACCTGGCCCGGGGCATCAAGGAGTCCGTGGAGATCCCGGTCATGGCCTGCAACAGGATAAACGACCCGAGGATAGCCGAAGCGCTCCTGTTGGAAGGGAGCGCCGACTTCGTGGGAATGGCCCGTGCGCTCCTGGCTGACCCCCAGATCCTGGCCAAGGCCAAGGAAGGGCGCTTGGAGGAGATCGTCCACTGCATTGGCTGCGCCCAGGCCTGTTTCGACCATGTGTTCTACATGCGTCCTGTGAGCTGTCTCATGAACCCAAGGGCCGGGAGGGAGTTCGAGATCCAGGAGACCCCGGCCCCCCGGCCCAAGAAGGTCTGGGTGATCGGGGGAGGCCCCGCGGGGCTCATGGCAGCGGCCACAGCAGCCAGGCGGGGTCACAAGGTCACCCTCTTCGAGAAGGAACCGAGCCTTGGAGGGCAGCTCAGGCTGGCCGGGGTCCCGGCCATGCGGAGGGACTTCGTCACAGCCGCGGTTGACCTGGAAAGGCAGGTCCGGCTCGCCGGGGTCCAGGTGAGGTCGGGCAGGGGCGTGAACAAGGCCGCTGTCAAGAGGGGAAGGCCGGATGCCGTGGTGGTGGCCACCGGGGGCCGCCCCATCATCCCTGAGATCCCGGGGGTTGACCTGGGGCACGTCACAACCGCCTGGGACGTCCTCGCAGGCAGGGCCATGGTGGGACGCGATGTGGTGATAATCGGCGGAGGGGCCGTGGGGTGCGAGACGGCGCTGCACCTTTGCGAATCCAGCGCCGTGAGCGGTGATTCACTGAGGTTCCTGGCCTTCAATAAGGCCGAGACGTGGGAGGTCCTGGATGAACTCGTAACCAAGAGCCCCAGGAGGGTGACCATCTTGGAGATGCTCAAGCGCATCGGACAAGACATAGGCCTGTCCACCCGATGGTCCATCCTGCAAGACCTGGAACGCTACGGGGTGAAGATCATCACCGAGGCCACGGCCAAGGAGATACTCCCTGACGGTGTGGTGATGGAGCGTGAAGGCAGGACAGAGAAGGTCACGTGCGACTCCGTGGTCCTGGCCATGGGCTCACGGCCGGTTCAGGAGCTCAACGAGGAGTTGGCCGGGATAGTCCCTGAGATACACGTAGTGGGAGACGCCAAGGGCCCCCGCAAGGCCCTGGATGCCGTGTGGGAGGGCTACGACGTGGGCCGGACCATCTGACAGGGAGAGGCCGCATCTGTGGGGATAGATGGCGGGTAACCCTCACCCTTGCTGGGCGACCGTTTGTCCCGGGGTCCTGCTTCGGGAGGAGGGCGATGGGGCCCCCATCTCAGAGAGGGCATCCAGGCCCGCGTCCCGCGGGATTGCGCCCGGGTCCTTCCGGGAGGACGAGGAGGGAGGGGACAGTCCCGCGGTGGCAGGACTGGGAGCCGCCATAGGGTGATCCCGAAGGCGCCAAGCGTGGGCAGATGGGACCGCCCCTCGTAACTTGGGCTGATACCATGGCGATTGTAACCATTTCCAGGCAAGTTGGCAGCTTCGGGGATGAGATAGCGGAGATGGTCGCGCGGAGGCTCCATTACCGACTGATCGAACGCGACCAGTTTCAACAGATGGCAGGGGGGTGGGACCCTGAGTTCAGAGCCGCGGTCTCATCTCGCGCTGACCGGCTCGACCCTCGTTTCTACGAACGCTTTTTCTTTGAGAATCCTGGATACACGTGCCTTTTCGAATCCCTGATATACGAACTGGCCAGCCTAGGCCAAGTGGTCATCGTGGGCCGCGGGGCCCAGGTCGTCCTCAGGGACATCCCGGGGGTGTTCAAGGCCAGGGTCGTGGCCCCTTTGGAGATCAGGGTCAAGAGGGTGATGGCCGACAAAGGCGTGTCCTTGGAGGAGGCAAGCGGGTTCGTCTCCCGTTACGACCACGAGCGCAGGGCGATCATTCAGTCCATATATCACAAGGATCTCACGGATTGGTACCTCTACGACATGATCCTCAACACCGCCTTTTTTGGTCCCGAGGCTGGTGCCGCCATCCTCTCTGACGCCGTCACGAGGATGGAGGGGCCGGTGGAAGAAGAGATGCTCAGGGAGGAATTGACCCACATGGCCTTCGCCAAGAGGGTGGAGTCGGCCATAAAGAAGAGACTCCCCATCTCCCCCTTCAGGCAACTGGAAGTCCGTGCATCGCGTGGGGGGCACATCACCCTGTCAGGATTCGTCCCTGAGCCGTGGGAAAGGGACGAGGCCGAGGAGATCGCCCGTGGGGTCCATGGGGTGATGGCAGTGCTAAACGAGCTGAAGGTGACCATGTTGCGCAATTGAAATAAGGGGGGAGCCCATGCTCAAGCCAGGCAAGACCTACGCCGAGGTCGTGGATGCCTTCCAGTGGAAGGTCCCCAGGTACTACAACATCGGTGTTGACGTCTGCGACAAGTGGGCCAGCCAGAGGTATCGCCTCGCCCTGATCTTCGAGGATGAATCGGGTCATGTCGAGAAGTACACCTTCTGGGAGCTCAGGCGGCTCTCCAACCGTCTGGCCAACGCACTCCTGGCCCATGGAATCCAGCGGGGGGACCGGGTAGGGATCCTGCTCCCGCAGTGCCCGGAGACGGCCATCTCCCACATCGCGACCTACAAGATAGGGGCCGTTGCCATTCCCCTCTTCACCCTCTTCGGCCCGGACGCCCTGGAATACCGGCTCTCCAACAGCGAGGCAAAGGCCGTCGTCACGGACGGGGCCAACCTGGAAAAGATCTGGGAGATAAGGGACAGGCTGCCCAAGCTGGAACTGGTTGTGGTGACCAAAGGGGAGCCGCGGCCGGGAGTGACCGATTTATGGGAGGCAGTGAAAAAGGGGGCCCCGGAATTCAAGCCAGCCAGGACCAAGGCGGATGACCCCGCCCTGCAACAATCACCGATCCGGATTGCGCCGTTGCCT
>CAZOXN010000072.1:0-8872 GCA_964583655.1 uncultured Desulfarculaceae bacterium
TGGCGTGGGGCCTGTGGGTGGGGGTGTGGATCTCTAGGGGGATGGAGGAGGAACTGCGGGTGCATGTCCTCAGCGTGGGAAACGGCAACTCCATCCTCGTCGAGGGCCCTAAGGGCGGGAGGTTCTTGGTGGACGGGGGCGGGGGTCTGGACACGGCATCCGACATAGGTGCCCTTCAAGTGGCTCCGGTGCTCTGGCATAGGAGGGTGACCACGCTCGACCGGGTCATCCTCTCGCACCCGCACCCGGATCACATGGGAGGGCTTCGCTTTGTCATGAAGGCCTTCCGGGTGCGCAGCCTGTGGGACAACGGCGACCGCCCAAGCAGCCTGGAATATCAACTGTTTCTCGATGCGGCCTCCATGAGGGGCCTGACCCCCCGTTCCCTCCACCGGGGCATGAAGTGGAACCTAGGGGAGGCCACTGTGGAGGTCCTCCACCCCCCTCCGGGCGCCATGGTCTTCGGAGGGCGGACCCAGGCCTCCAGGACCAACAACGGCTCCCTGGTCTTGAGGGTCTCTCTGGGAGGGGTCTCGATCCTCCTGCCTGGAGACATAGAGGCCGAGACCGAGGAGTGGCTGGTGGCCAGGGGGGCTCTCGGTGCCACGGCCATGGTGGTCCCCCACCACGGAAGCCGCAGCTCCAGCTCCAAGGCTTTCGTTGATGCAGTCTCCCCCCGCTGCGTGGTGGTCTCGTCGCGGGCCGGTGCTGGGGGGGTGGCCCGCGACGAAATCCTGGCCAGTTATCGGGAAAGGGGCATTCTGGTATTTCACACTGGAGAGGACGGCATGGTGAGCCTCGTCACCGACGGGGAGGGCCTCACAGTGGAGACTCACATGAGCCAGCGAAGGGAAAAGATCCCCCTACGCCTCATCGAGGGCGAGCCTTACCTCCCTGAGCAATGATTCCATCTTGAAGGGTTTCTTCAGGAGCCCTTTCACCTTCGTCCTGAGGAGCTCCAGGGGATATGGTACCTCTATGTGGCCTGTGGAGATCAGGACCCGCGCCTTGGGGTCCATCTTCAGGAGCCTATCCAGGCACTCGGCCCCATCCATCACCGGCATTGCCAAGTCCAAGATGACCAACTGGAACTGAGCCCCCTCCGCCATCCCTCTCGCGTAGAGCCTCAGGGCGTCCTCCCCGTGCGAGGCCACCGACACACGATACCCTCTGTACTCCAGGATCTCTCGGACGATCTCCAACAACTGTGGCTCATCGTCCACCACCAAGATGGACTCGCCGCGTCCCTCCGGCGGAGGGGCCTCGGCCTTGACCTTCCCAACCCCTTCTCCTCCCTGCATAGCCGGGGGCAAATAGACCCTAAGAGAGCTTCCCACTCCCAAGACGCCAGGGCTCTCGGCCGCGATGTAACCCTCGTGGGCCTTCACTATGGAGTAGGCGATGGCCAGGCCCAAGCCAGTCCCTTTGCCGGGCTCCTTGGTGGTGAAAAAGGGCTCGAAGACCCTCTCCAGGACCTCGGGTGGCATCCCCTCCCCATGGTCATTGACCTGGATCTCGACGAAACGGCCGGTGGTGGCCCATGGATGGGACACGCAGAAGGCCTCGTCCAGGTCTGTCAGACGGGTGACGAACTGGATCTTGCCCCCGCGGGGCATGGCATCCCTGGCGTTCAGGGCCAGATTGACCAGGAGTTGTTCCAACTGAGGCGAGTCCCCCATGACCGGGGGGAGGTCCTCTTGGAGGCAGAGCTCCAGCTCCACGGTCGGAGGCATGGCCTGCCGCAGGAAACGATGCACCCACTCCACGACCTGATTCACGTTCACTGGTTGCCTCTCTCCCACCTCCAGCCTGGAGAAGGCGAGCATCTTGCGGGTCAAGGCGGATCCCCTCTGGCAACTCAGTCCGATCTCTCGGACGTATGGGGCCCATGGATGATCCGCTTCCATGCTGAAGGAGATGAGCTGGGCATAACCTTGTATGGCGGCCAGGATGTTGTTGAACTCGTGGGCCACGCCTCCGGCCAGGGTCCCCACTGCCTGCATCTTCTGGGCGTGCTGGAGCTGGCGCTGGAGGCGTTCCTGCTCAGTGACATCCCTGAGCAAGCCCTGCATGGCAACCCGGCCCTCGTATGTGACCAGCGATCCCGTGGCCTCAGCCCTGAAGGTGGAGCCGTCCTTGCGAATGGCCAGGTACACGTGGGGACCCGGGTCCAGGGGCCTCCCTTCCATCCTGGCACGGATCCTCTCCCTTATCCTCTGGTGGTCCTGAGGGGAGATGACCTGCCACACCGAGAGACCCAGCCCCTCCTCTTTGGTGTACCCGAACAGGTCGCATATCCTCTGGTTGAGAAAGAGAAAACGCCCTTCAGGGACCTCGAAGACGAAGTAACCCTCCAAGGTGTTTTCCACCAATGACCGATAACGTTGCTCGCTCTGGATCAAGGCCTCCTCCGCCTCTCTCCTGGCGGTGATCTCGCTCAAAAAATTCAAGGTGGCCGGTCTTCCATCCCAGACGATCGCGACCGCGTTGATCTCCATCCACTTGACGGTGCCATCACTGGCCACGACGCGGAAGGGATAGACGTGAGGCACTTCCTCTCCCTTGAGCCTCCTCATGTGGCGCTCGAAGACCATATCTCTGTCTTCCGAGTAGATGAAGTCGATGAAGGGCCTGGAGGTGATCTCCTCCACGGGATAGCCGAGGATCTCCGTGACCTTGGGGTTTGCGAACCTGATCATGCCGTCCTGAGCAACCAAGATGAGCTCATTGGCGTGCTCCACCATCAACCGATATCTCTCTGCCGAATCCACATCCATCGTCAGCCTCTGGTCCTCAGGGTAAAAAGGGGTAAGCTCCTCCGTCGGGTCTCCATGAAGGAAAAGGACTGGAACCCGCACCGCTCTTCAGAAGTCACACGATTCGAGGGTCTCGGCACCCGGATCAACAAGGCCTCACACAGCTCCTCTGGCGACTCACAAGAAAGACGGGGTCTGAGACATTGTCCATCAGATTTCCACAGAAGTAAAGGGCAGAAGTATGCAAGGTCTTATTTTTCTTGACGGTTTAGGGCAGATCCTCTAAAATTTATGCTTCGACGATCTGATATGAAGGTCCGAACATGAAGATTCAGGCCATAAGGGGCATGCGGGATGTCCTCCCCGGGGAAGTGGAGACCTGGCAATCCATCGAAAGGGTGGCCAGGGGGGTCTTCGAGACCTATGGTTTCAGCGAGATAAGGATCCCGGTCTTGGAGAGCACGGAGCTCTTCGCCAGGAGTATCGGTCAGACCACGGACATAGTCGAGAAGGAGATGTACACCTTCACCGATCGCAGCGGCGCCTCATTGAGCCTGCGTCCCGAGGCAACTGCCGGGATCCTCAGGGCCTACATCGAGCACAGCCTCTTCATGTCCGAGTCGGTTCACAAGCTCTATTGCATAGGGCCCATGTTCCGGCGGGAGAGGCCTCAGAAAGGCCGGCACCGCCAGTTCCACCAGATCGACGCAGAACTCCTGGGGGCCGCGGACCCCAAGGCCGATGCCGAGATACTGGCCATGCTTCGGACCTTCTTCTCTGAGCTCAGGCTAGGCAGGCTCGACTTTCAGATCAATTCCCTGGGCTGCTCCATCTGCAGGCCTGTCTTCAGGCAATCGGTCCTGGAATTCCTCCGAGGCAGGGAGGGGGATCTGTGCCCGGACTGCCAGAGGAGGCTCGGGCTCAACCCGCTTCGCGTCTACGACTGCAAGGTGGAACGTTGTCGGGATCTGTTGCTGGGTGCACCTCAGGTCCTGGATCATTTGTGCCCTGAGTGCCGAGGGCACTTCGACGCGGTCAGGGAATATCTGGATCTGCTCGGGGTACCCCATTCCATCAACCCGCATATCGTCAGGGGCCTGGATTATTACACGCGCACCACCTTCGAGGTGATAAGCGAGGAGTTGGGGGCCCAAAATGCGGTGTGCGGAGGGGGGCGTTATGACCGGCTGATCCAGGAGTTGGGGGGGCCCGAACTCCCTGGCATAGGCTTCGCCATCGGGGAGGAGAGGTTGGCCTCCATACTGATGGCCCAAAGGCCGTGTCCCCCTCGTCCCGTGGAGCTGTTCGTGGTCGCCCTCGGCCCCGAGGCCACCAGCGAGGCCCTTGTCTGGGCGGACAGGGCCAGGATGGTCGGCCTGCGCACAGAGGTGGACCTGAGGGGGGGGAGCCTCAAGGCCCAGTTGAGACGGGCCAACAAGCTGGGGGCGCGGCGTGCCCTGATCCTTGGCCCCGAGGAACTCGCCTCACGCCGAGCAGCTTTGCGCGAGATGCAGGGCGGGATTCAAGTGGAGGTGCCACTGGAAGGACTGGGTGATCTGCTGACCCGGTGGGCCACGGAGGCCAGGGTCAGTGATTCAGGGTGGGCGAGATCATGAAGAGGACTCATTACTGCGGGACTGTCTCCGAGGTCGATGTGGGCCACCGTGTGTGCCTTGCCGGCTGGGCACAGACCGTTCGAGATCTCGGTGGGGTGATCTTCGTGGACCTCAGGGATCGTACAGGCATCGTCCAGGTGGTTTTCAACCAGGAGCGGTCGCCCGAGGCTCACCTGGAGGCCGGAAAGATCCGTTCGGAACACGTGGTGAGCCTCGAAGGGACGGTGTGTCGGCGTCCCCCGGAGACAGAGAACCCGAAGATCCCCACGGGCAAGGTGGAGGTCATGGCGGACCGCATGGAACTGCTGAACGAGTCCCAGACCCCTCCCTTTCCTTTGGAGGACGAGGTGGAGATCGCCGAGAACGTGCGCCTCCGTTATCGGTATCTGGACCTGAGGCGACCGAGGATGATGAGGAACCTGATCTTGAGGCACCGTGCCACCAGCACTGTGCGCGACTTCCTCAACGCTCAGGGCTTCGTGGAGGTGGAGACCCCGTTTCTCACCAGGAGCACCCCCGAGGGGGCCAGGGACTATCTGGTGCCGAGCCGGATGCAGCCGGGGCACTTCTATGCCCTGCCGCAGTCCCCTCAGCTCTTCAAACAGCTCCTGATGGTGGCAGGGCTGGATCGGTACTACCAGATCGTAAGATGCTTCAGGGATGAGGACCTGCGTCGGGATAGGCAGCCAGAGTTCACGCAAGTGGACCTGGAGATGTCCTTCGTGACAGAGGAGGATATCCAGGTCATGACCGAGGGTCTGATCCAGAGGCTCTTTCAGGAGGTCCTGGGGGTGGGCCTGGAGACCCCTTTTCCCCGCATCACTTACCAGGAGGCCATGGCCCTGTACGGGACGGACAGACCGGACATGCGTTTCGACCTCCATTTGGTGGATCTCACCGAGGTCTTCAAGGCAACGGGATTCCGGCTCTTCGCCAAGGCCATAGAGGATGGCGGGGTCGTCAAGGCCTTGCCCCTCAAGGGCCAGTCAGGCATGCCCAGGGCGGAGCTGGACCGTCTCCAAGGAGAGGAGAACCTGAAGCTCCACTACCAGATACAGACAGGGGCGAAGGGTGTTGCATGGATCAAGTGGACGGCCGACGGTTGGCAGGGGCCGGTGGCGAAGGCCCTTCGAGAGGGAGAGCGTGAGGAGACCGCCCGTTTGGCCCATCTGGAGCCCGGAGATCTGATCCTCTTCGTGGCCGGTGCGAAGGAGATGGTCAATCCGACCCTGGACTTGCTGCGCAACCACTTCGGGCGCAAGCTGGGGCTGATAGACCAGAGTGCCTTCAAGTTCGTCTGGGTGACGGATTTTCCACTGCTGGAGTACGACCCCCTGGATGGGCGATACCACTCGGTGCACCACCCCTTCACCGCGCCAATGGTCCAGGACCTGGATCTGTTGGAGGTGGACCCCGCCAGGGTCAGGGCTCGGGCCTACGACGTGGTCCTCAATGGCAACGAGATCGGTGGGGGGAGCATTCGCAATCATCGCCTGGACGTGCAGATGCGCCTGTTTCGAGCCCTGGGGATCTCCGAAGGGCAGGCCAGGGAGAAGTTCCATTTCCTTCTGGAGGCTTTGGGATACGGGGCGCCTCCGCACGGCGGGATCGCACTGGGCTTCGACCGCATCGTCATGCTGATGGCCAGGGCGGGCACGATCCGTGACGTCATCGCCTTTCCCAAGACCCAGAGGGCGGCTTGCCTCCTCACAGACGCCCCGGCCCGAGTCGATCCCAGACAACTGGAGGAACTCTGGATCCAGATAAGGCACAAGTGATACCCCAGTTGTGGCGGAAAGGGCCGGGCTGAGCGGCCTTAGGGACACAGGGGCATGAGCTGAGGGAGGATTTCCGGGAGGCCTAGGACATGGCAAAATGGGACAAAGAGAAACGCATACTTTACCACGAGATATCCAAGTTCGAAGAGAGGGACCTGCGGGAGGTGACGGAGCCCAACCTACTGCGCGGTGTCTTTCCTTACGATACGGTCCCGCGGATCGATTTCGACCAGAAGATAATCCCCATAAATCCTGCCAAGGGGATGTACATCACGGACACTACTTTCCGGGATGGGCAGCAGGCGCGTCCCCCGTTCACCCCCAAACAGATCGAGGACCTCTACGAGATGCTCCATCGCCTGGGGGGACCCGATGGGGTCATCCGGCAGTGCGAATTCTTCGTTTACAGCCCCAAGGACCGGGAGGCGGTGGAGCGGTGCCTGGCCAAGGACTACCGGTTCCCGGAGGTCACCGCCTGGGTCAGGGCTACGCGCGATGACCTGCGCATAGTAAAGGAGATGGGGATCAAGGAGACCGGGGTGTTGATGTCGGTTTCGGATTATCACATCTTCCTCAAGCTGAACAAGAACCGCAGGCAGGCCTTCGAGGATTACACCGCCATGGCCAAGGCCGCTTTGAACCACGGGATCATCCCGCGCTGTCACTTCGAGGACATCACTCGTGCCGACATCTACGGTTTCTGCATCCCCTTGACCAAGGAGCTCATGAAGCTCAGGGAGGAGACGGGTGTCGACATAAAGATCCGCCTGTGCGATACCTTGGGGTTGGGGGTGACCTACCCCGGGGCGGCTGTCCCGCGTTCAGTGGAAAAACTCGTCAGGGCCATGATCGACGACGCCGGGGTCCCTGGTAGGCTCCTGGAATGGCACGGGCACAACGACTTCCACAAGGCCCTGATCAACGCGACAAGCGCCTGGCTGTACGGATGCAGTGCGGCCAACGGTTGTCTGTTGGGCCTCGGGGAGCGCACGGGCAACACCCCGGTGGAGGCGCTCGTGATGGAGTACATCGCCCTGAGGGGGCAGGACGACGGGATGGACACCCGGGTCATAACTGAGATCGCCGAGTACATGCAGAAGGATATGGGGATAAAGGTCCCGCCAAACTACCCGTTCGTGGGGGAGGAGTTCAACTCTACCTCGGCGGGTGTCCACGTGGACGGCATCTTGAAGAACCAGGAGATCTATACCATATTCAACGCCGAGAAACTCCTCAACCGCCCGTTGAAGGTGGTGATCACGGACAAGTCCGGGATGGCGGGGATCGTCCACTGGATAAACGGTCATCTGAACCTCAAGGGACCTCAGATGGTGGACAAGCGCCACCCCGGGGTCGCCAAGATATACAAGGCCGTCATGAAGCAGTACGAAGAGGGGCGCACTACCGCCATCGGGTCAGATGAGATGAGGCGATTGGTGCGCAAGTACCTGCCCGAGTACTTCGTGAGCGATCTGCAGCTACTGAGGCACAAGGCCGCAGAGGTGGCCGTCCACCTCATCGAAGGACTCGTGGAGAGGCCCGAGATGCGCTCCATGGACCCCTCCAGGCAGGAGCCGCTGATGGAGGCGCTGGCCGAGGAGAACCCGTTCATACAGTGGGTCTACGTGACCAATATAGAGGGGAGGATCACCACCAAGATCATAACCCAGGTCATAGATCGGGCCAAATACCCCGCTTTGGTAATAGAGGAGGATTACTCCGACAGGCCGTGGTTCCTGGGCCCGCTCAAGGATGGGAAGAGCCACGTGACGGACTTCTATGTCTCGCGTTTCACCCATCAGTTGGCGGTCACGGTCTCTGCCCCCATAAGAAACGATGAGGAGGAGATCGTGGGCATACTGGCAGCCGATATAAAGTTCGATGAACTGGTCAAGATGGTGGAGGAAGACGGAAAGCAGGCCGAATAAGAGATGCAGGATGCAGGATGCAGGATGCATTGTTGGCCGGGCTTGGGCTGTTCTGCGCTGCAAGTAGTCCTGGATGGTGCGTCCTGGACCCTGGATTGTGGATAAAGGCAGTTCGCTACAAGGAGGGATCATGGTACAGAGGACCCTTTCCATCGTGAAGCCTGACGGGGTATCCAAGGGCCTCATCGGTGAGGTCATCTCCAGGTTCGAGAGGGCAGGGCTAAGGCCAGTGGCGGCCAAGATGGTCAGGCTCAACAAGGCCCAGGCACAGGGCTTCTACGCGGTGCACCGGGGAAAGCCGTTCTTCCAGAGCCTGACCGATTTCATGTCTTCGGGGCCGGTGCTCCTCATGGTCCTCGAGGGGGAAGACGCCATCCAGACCACGAGGCGGATCATGGGGGCCACGGATCCCAACAAGGCGGAGCCCGGGACCATAAGGCGCGACTTCGCGGCCAACGTGGAGCAGAACATAGTGCATGGTTCGGACGCGCCGGAGACAGCGGCCTTCGAGATAGGATACTTCTTCGATGCCCTGGAGATCTGCGCGGAATGACTGGTGAGCGTAACCGCTAAGTCACAAGGGGCGAGCATGCAAGGGAAACCCTTCTCCCTCGGCTTCACGGCTTCGCGATCTCCCTGTCGTGGCTCGCACTCCTCCCATGGCGGGGGTGCCCCCTCTCGCGCGGGACGCGGGACTGTCCGCTCACCGCTGATGGGCCCGCGATGGCTCTCCTGCCGAAGCAGGAATCCGGGACAAAGGGTCCCCCCGGAGACCGAGGTGGTGAGGGCAAGCA
>CAZOXN010000073.1:0-8806 GCA_964583655.1 uncultured Desulfarculaceae bacterium
GGACTTGTTTCTGGTCCGAAGCCTGAGAGACCTGACCAGATCCCAGATCAAGCGGCTCATCGCATCCGGATTCGTCCTGGTCAACGGAGAAAGGGCCAAGGCGGGGGAGCTTCTGCGAACTGGAGACCTTGTGGATGTCTCAATTCCGCCCTCGCCCCCGTCTCCACTGCGACCGGAGGCCATCAGGTTCGATGTCCTGTACGAGGATCCATGGGTCCTGGTGCTGAACAAACCCCCTGGCCTGGTGGTCCATCCCGGACCCGGACACCCATCCGGCACCCTGGTCCACGGGCTCCTGGCCCATTGCCCGACCATCGAGACAGTGGGTGGGAGAGAGCGGGCGGGGCTGGTGCACAGACTGGACAAAGACACCTCCGGTGTCATGATAGTGGCCAAGACCCCAGAGGCCCACTTGGCTCTTTCCCGCCAGTTCAAGGGGCGCACCGCGCACAAGGATTATCTTGCCCTAGTCCACGGGACACCCAGCAAGCCCTCTGGGAGCATCTCCGTCCCCTTGGGCCGAGATCGGTGGGACCGGAAGCGCATCTCCCCGCGGACCAAGAAGCCCAGGACTGCTGTGACCCACTGGCAGGTCTTGGGCCTTTTCAAGGATTACGCCTTGCTCCTGGTGAGGCCTGAGACGGGCCGAACCCATCAGATAAGGGTGCACTTGGCGGCCATGCACCACCCTGTTGTCGGCGATGCGCTCTATGGACCTAGGGCCGGTTCGGTGGTGGACAAGAAGGGAAGGGCGCCCTTCGCCTCGAGGCAACTCCTGCACGCGGCCAGTCTATCCATCGAACACCCTCAGAGCGGTCAGAGGCAGACGTTTCGGGCCCCTCTGCCTCCCGATCTGGCTGAAATCCTACAGGTTTTGGATCCTTCGCTCTTGAAAAAATTGACACTGTGGATCGAATCCGGTTATAATATCACCTGAAAATCGCTGCCAACAAGGAGCTCACGCCGGATTTGCTGGACTCGTGGCACGGGCAGATGCACAGGTTCACGGGCTCAGGCCCTGCCTGCCCCAGGGCGGTGGAGTACCCGCTGACGAAGACCGTGGGTGGGTTCTTGTCACGAGTCCTGCCATCTTCACTGGATAGCAAAATCTCCCCGGTTGTGGTGCCATGGGACTCGAGACGTACGGAAAGGTGAAAGTGGTCACCCTGGATCGCTTCCACTCCGATGGTAAGCTGAGGCATGCCTTTGGCACGCGTTTGGGTGGGGTCAGCCAAGGGCCTTTCAGGAGCCTGAACTTCGACTCGGGTGGCGGGGACTCGAGGGAGAACGTCCTTCAGAACAAGCTGATCCTCGGGGCCTCGTTGCAGATCGACACGGATCGCCTCTTTCTGGCCAACCAGGTCCATGGCGACCAGGTCCTGATCCTGAGTGAGGACCCCACGGAGAACCCATCCAAGTTCGTGCACTTGGACTACGATGCCATCGTCACGAGACTGAAGGGGATCGCCCTGGGCGTCTTGACCGCAGATTGTCTGCCCATCATGCTCTACGACGGTGAGCGCGAGGTGATAGGTATCGTTCACTCCGGGTGGAGAGGGACCTGTCTCAACATCGTGGGCAACGTCATATCCAAGTTACGGAAGGAGTTTAAGGTCGATCCCGGTGACCTGCTGGTAGGATTGGGGCCGTGCATAGGGGAGTGTTGCTACGAGGTGGATATCAAAGTGGTACGATCCATCAAGAACAGCACGAACCGCTGGAAGGATTTCATCAAACCGGTCAAGGCGAACCGGTATTCCCTGGATCTCGTGGGGCTCAACGTCCATCAGCTCCTCCAGGCCGGTATCTCGCAGGAGAACATCATCCGGGTCAATGCCTGCACGGCATGCAACTCCAAGATCTTCTTCTCGCACAGGGCCTCCAGGGGAAAGACCGGTCGCCAGATCAATTTCATCCAGTTGACTGGCTAGGTTCCCCATGGCTGGGTCTTTCTACCCCCTGGCAAAGGCCCATGGATGGTGATTAAGTCAAGGGGTGATCCAATGGATGGGGCGAAGGGGAAAAGGGGTGAGGCCGCCCCTTGGATCGGGGCCTGGCGAGGGGACAAGGGGGAGGACAACAGAGATGTAGGGAGTTTTCGGTATTGACATGGGAAGCGAGGTGAGGTAACCTTGAAAGGTATTCAACCTGTCCTCCCTTTAGGGGATGGATGTAAGCCAGTCCGGACAACTTTTCCCAAGAGAACTGAAATCGCCGTCCTTTGAAGACGCCACACGCACATCCACACATGGTCGATGCCCTGGGGCCCAGCTGGGCGCCAGCGCGGTGGCACGGCCGCCAGGACGTTCAAGGAGCAGGGGAGAGATGAATCTTGTAGAGCTGAAGGAGAAGAGGATTTCGGAGCTTCTGGAGCTCGCGAAGAACCTCAAGGTCGAGGGGGCCAGTGGGATGAGGAAGCAGGAGCTCATCTTCGCGATCTTACAGGCCCAGACGGAGAAGAATGGCTTCATTTACGGGGAGGGGGTCCTGGAGATCCTTCCAGATGGGTTCGGTTTCCTGCGGGCCTCGGACTACAGTTACCTGCCTGGACCGGACGACATCTACGTCTCCCCATCTCAGATTCGGCGATTCAACTTGCGCACCGGAGACACCGTGGCTGGACAGATTCGTCCCCCCAAGGACTCCGAGCGGTATTTCGCGCTCCTCAAGGTCGAGGCCGTCAACTACGAGGACCCGGAGATCGCCAGGGACAAGATACTCTTCGACAACCTGACACCACTGTATCCCATGGAGAGGATCCGGCTCGAGACCTCCCCGGACAAGGTCACCATGCGTATCATGGATTTGCTCTGCCCCATCGGGAAAGGGCAAAGGGGACTCATCGTGGCCTCTCCCCGAACCGGGAAGACCATGCTGCTGCAGGACATAGCCAACAGCATCACCCACAACCACAAGGAGATCATACTCATCGTGCTGCTCATCGATGAGAGGCCTGAGGAAGTCACGGACATGGTGAGGTCCGTCGATGGTGAGGTGATCAGTTCCACCTTCGACGAACCGGCGCAGCGCCACGTGCAGGTGGCGGACATGGTACTTGAGAAGGCCAAGAGATTGGTGGAGCACAAGAAGGACGTGGTGATCCTCCTGGACAGCATCACCCGCTTGGCCAGGGCCCACAACACCGTGGTTCCACCGAGCGGAAAGATCCTCTCAGGGGGCGTGGACTCCAATGCCCTCCATCGTCCCAAACGGTTTTTCGGCGCCGCGCGAAACGTGGAGGAAGGCGGTAGCCTGACCATCATCGCTACCGCCCTTATAGAGACTGGAAGCCGGATGGACGAGGTGATATTCGAGGAGTTCAAGGGCACGGGAAACCTGGAGGTGCAGCTGGATCGCCGTCTGGCTGACAAGAGGATCTTCCCAGCCATCGACATAAACCGTTCCGGCACGCGCAAGGAGGAGCTGCTGCTCCCCAAGGAGGACCTCAACAGGGTCTGGATACTGAGGAAGCTTCTCGCCCCCCTCAATTCCGTGGACAGCATGGAGTTCCTGCTGGACAAGATCCAGAAGACCAAGACTAACAGGGAGTTCTTGGACTCCATGAGCGCATGATCGGGCCTGGGGTTCGGAGAGAGACCGTGGGCCTGCGACACATCTGAAGGCAGACACTGCGAAGGCCCCGAGGCGAAGAGACGGAGGAATCGATGAAGAAGGACATCCATCCCAAGTATGTCAAGGCGACGGTGAAATGCGCCTGCGGCAACACCTTCGAGACCCGCAGCACCAAGGAGAAGATCAGGGTGGAGATCTGCTCCAAGTGCCACCCGTTTTTCACGGGCAAGCAGAAACTGGTGGACTCCGCTGGGCGCGTGGAACGTTTCCAGAGGAAGTTCGGCCAGAACTACCTGGACAAGGCTCGTGGGCAGTGATCTCTTTCTTTGTCCTGGCCCAGTATTCTCGAAGCGAGTCGAACGGGGTTTCAGGACGGCATCCGCTGCGCCAAGGCAGTTGCCTGGGTCCTGCAGATCATGTTGCCCGGCCCCGGGGAGAGTGTTCGGTGGGGGAAGTCCCCTTGGTCTCGCTGAGTCGGCTCGTGGGCGGGATTCCCAGGGGCAAAAGGAGGGGCTCACCATCCTGGGAAGACTGCCTCTGAGGCCGGGGACCAAAGAAAGTACCTACGATATTCGGTAGAGGGCGCCCCCGAGGTTACGCCCATCGTCGGAATCAAAGACGGCATTCCTTGGTTTCTCACTAGATCGTCTTCAGCGTGAGTGGCCGTGTTCGAGAGACTGAAGGAGATCGAGGAAAGATACCGGCTCGTCGAGAGTCAGCTCTCGGATCCTGCCTTGGCCAAGAGGCCCTCGGAGTACCAGCGCCTTGCCAAGGAGCACTCCGAGCTCCTGGCCATCGTGGATACCTTTCGTTCCTACCGCTCCGTGCTTCAGCAAATTCAGGAGAGCAGGACGCTTCTGAGATCAGAGAAGGACCCGGAGGTCAGAAACCTGGCCCAGGAGGAGATCGAGCTACTCACGGCGCGTCAGAGGGAGCTGGAAGATCGCCTCAAGGCCATGTTGACCCCGAAAGACCCGCATGACCACAAGAACATCTTCCTGGAGATCCGGGCGGGAACTGGGGGTGAAGAGGCAGGGCTCTTCGCCGCGGACCTATTTCGCATGTACTCCAAGTTCGCCGAAAGGCGGGGATGGCGGGTAGAGGTGGTGGACTCTCACCCGACCGGCGTGGGAGGATTGAAAGAGGTCATCGCCCTCGTGGAAGGAAAAGGGGCTTACAGCCACCTCAAGTTCGAGAGCGGGGTTCATCGCGTTCAGCGGGTGCCGGTGACCGAGTCGCAGGGCCGGATCCATACCTCCGCCGTCACGGTGGCCGTCCTGCCCGAGGCCGAGGATGTGGAGGTGCACATCGAACCCTCGGACCTCAGGGTGGATGTCTTCCGTTCCTCGGGTCCTGGGGGACAGAGCGTAAACACCACGGACTCGGCTGTACGCATCACCCATCTCCCCACCGGGCTCGTCGTGACATGTCAGGACGAAAAATCGCAACACAAGAACAAGGCCAAGGCCTTGCGGGTCCTGAAGGCGAGGCTCCTGGACCAGATGCGGGAGGAACAACGCAAGGCCATATCGCAACAACGGCGCACACAGGTGGGCAGCGGAGACCGAAGCGAGCGGATCCGGACCTACAACTTCCCTCAGGGACGGGTTACGGATCATAGAATCGGCCTGACCATTTACCGTCTCCCCGAGGTGCTGGAAGGGGATCTGGACGAGATCATCGCGTCACTTCAGGACCATTACAACGCTGAGGCCCTCAAAGAGGGATCTTCATGAGCAAGACATGGACGGTGCTCGCCCTCTTGAACGAGGCGTCACAGTACCTCTCGCGGAAAGGGGTCTCTACCCCCAGGCTGGATGCGGAGGTCTTGCTGGCCCATGCCCTTGAGTGCAGAAGGATCGACCTGTATCTGCGCCATGATCAACCCCTCGACCCATCGGAACTGGACGGATTCAGGGAACTGCTTCGGAGGAGGGGTCGAAGGGAGCCGGTGGCCTACTTGACCGGCACCAAGGAGTTCTGGTCGCTGTCCTTCCATGTCACTCCGCAGGTCCTTGTCCCTCGACCCGAGACAGAGCTCCTGGTGGAGGTGGCCTTGAGTAGCCTTGGGTCCAGGAAGGGGCAAGACCCATGGATCGCTAGGGTCCTCGAGATCGGCACCGGAAGCGGGGCAGTGGCCGTCGCTGTTGCCAAGGAGGCTGGGAAGGGGGTGCATCTGGTGGCCACGGACGTCTCTGCGGACGCCCTGGAGGTGGCCAAGGCCAATGCCCGACGGTTCCAAGTGGAAGACAAGATCCATTTCCTGCAAGGGGACCTGTTCGAGGCCTTGGGGCCTGGCGCTGGCCTTTTCTCCATGATCTTGTCGAATCCACCATATGTGCCGACAGACGAGATCGCTCTGCTGCCGCCTGAGGTGAGGGACTTCGAGCCCTTGCTCGCAATGGACGGTGGGCGAGGCGGGCTCGAGGTTATAGGTCGCATCCTCGGGCAGGCCCCAGACTGGTTGGAGGACGGGGGGAGCCTGATCCTGGAGGTGGGTGACGGGCAGGGGCCTTGGGTGGATGAGAGACTGAGGGGAGGCGGTTGTTGGAGACAATGGGAATGGCATCGGGACCTTTCAGGGAGGCAACGGGTGGTGCGGTCCACCAAGGGGTGAGGGGGCGGCCAGGGGCGACGGAGGTGTGGAGTTGGACAAGATAGTGATTCGTGGTGGTATCCCCCTAGAGGGTGAGGTCCATATCAGCGGTGCCAAAAACGCTGCCTTGCCCATCCTGGCTGCTACCCTCTTGGCCCCGGGGCTTCATCAGATCTCCAATGTGCCGCAGTTAAGGGATGTGGAGACATTCAGTTCCCTCCTCACGGAGCTGGGTCTGCGTGTGGAGATCAAGGATGGAAGGGCCTTGGTCGACGCCACACGGATCACGAGTCAGTTGGCCCCTTATGATCTGGTGAAGACCATGCGGGCCTCGGTCCTGGTGCTGGGGCCTCTGCTGGCCAGGACTGGGCGGGCGGTGGTCTCGCTTCCTGGAGGGTGCGCCATAGGCACTCGCCCCATCGACCAGCACCTGAAGGGGCTCGAGGCCCTTGGGGCTTCGATCTCCTTGAGGCATGGTTACGTCCACGCCCGGACCAAGGGGCTGCGCGGCGCCAACTTCTGTTTCGATGTGACCACTGTCACAGGGACGGAGAATCTGATGATGGCGGCCGTGATGGCGGATGGTCGCACTGTGCTCCAGAACGCCGCATGCGAACCGGAGGTCGTGGAGCTCGCCCAGACCTTGAATTCCATGGGGGGAAGGGTCCACGGGGCCGGCACGGATGTGATCTCCATAGATGGGGTAAGGGAGTTGGGACCTTGCAAACACAAGGTAGGACCCGATCGCATAGAGGCCGGCACCTTCATGGTGGCCGCGGCAATAACCAGAGGGGATGTGACGCTGCATCAGTGCCCGCACCGCCATCTGGAAGCGGTCATCCGCAAGCTCAGAGAGACGGGGGCCGAGATACGGATCCAGGGGGAATCGGTCAGGGTGATAGGGCGGTCCAGGCCGGAGGCCACTGACGTCAAGACACAACCCTATCCAGGGTTTCCCACTGACATGCAGGCCCAGCTCATGGCCATGCTGTGCCTGGCCAGGGGCACGAGCGTCATCACGGAGACGGTGTTCGAGGATCGATTCATGCACGTCAGCGAGTTGCGCCGCATGGGGGCCCAGATCCAATTGCAAGGCCCCAGCGCCGTGGTCAGGGGGGTGAGTCGGCTGACTGGGGCGCCGGTGATGGCGACGGACTTGAGGGCGAGCGCCTCCCTGATACTGGCCGGGCTCGCTGCGGAGGGGGCCACCGAGGTCTCAAGGGTCTACCACCTCGATCGGGGTTACGAACGGATCGAGGAGAAACTCTCGCGGCTGGGGGCCGATATAGAGAGGGTGAAGGGATGAGGGCGGCAGGGCCAGGGTGCGCCCGGGTTCACCTCCTGGTCCAGGTGGGTGCGTCCTGATGGGATCGCACCAGGAGAGGACTCGAGGTGAGTCATGGGGAGCTCTGGAGGCGATTCTCGCCGGTTCCTCGAGGCCATGCGGGACAGGGGGGACCTCTAGGGCAATAGGCGTGGGATCGAGGACGCCTCCCAAGGGGCGAGACGTTGGTAGTGCTCTCCCCCGAAGGCCTGGAACCAGTACTGGAGAGGTCTACGGGACATCCGGGCGATGCCCGGGTGGCTCCACGGACAAAATGGGATGCCATGCCTGGCCCACGTGCGGCTGGCTAAGGGGGCGCTGAAGGGTCGGTGAAGGCAGTTTTTCTCCTTTGCATGGTCCTTCGAGGTTCAAGGGCCCATTGAGGAGGGAGGTTTCCTTATAAGTCTTTTCTTGCATATGTAATTTCAGACATAACTTATCCATCACCTGCCTTTGTGCCAGAATCTTCTTGACACTTTGATCGCGGTTTCCTTATGCTTGGAGATGTTCTTGTCGGCAATCCGTAGTCTTTCAATCTTTCTTTCACCTCGATAAAGGAGGGAAAGGCCATGAGGAGACTGATGCGGGTGGATATGACCAAGGGGACGGTCGCGGTCGAGGATCTCTCCGGGGATTATGCGAGACTCGGTGGACGTGCCTTGACTTCCACTATAGTGGCCAGAGAGGTCCCGCCTTTGTGCCACCCCCTGGGCCCCAACAACAAGCTGGTGGTGGCCCCAGGGCTGCTGGCGGGCACCACCAGCGCCAACTCGGGCCGGCTCTCCGTGGGGGCCAAGAGCCCCTTGACAGGGGGGATCAAGGAGAGCAACGTCGGCGGAAACGCGGCGGTCAAGCTCGGGAGGCTGGGGATCGCTGGGATAGTGGTGGAGGGGCAGGCCGCTCCCGGCAAGTGGTACTATCTCCTCCTCACCAAGGAGGGGGGCAGGCTCCTGCCAGCGGATGATCTCGCTGGCCTCAAGAACTACGAGCTGGCTGCCCGCCTCCAGGGGAAACACGGGGACAAGATCGGGATCGTCTCCATCGGGCCGGCCGGGGAGATGAGGCTCTCGGCGGCCTCGGTGGCCGTCACCAGCACCCAGGGGAAGCCTGCCCGCCACGCCGGCCGAGGCGGGATGGGGGCCGTGATGGGGTCCAAGGGCCTGAAGGCCATTGTGGTGGATGACAGGGACGCCCAGGGGGTGGAGTATCATGACCAGGAGGCCTTCAAGAAGGCAGCGGCGGTCTTCAGGGACGCCCTCAGGGAGCACCCGGTGACAAAGCCGGGCGGCGGGCTGGCGGTCTACGGGACCGAC
>CAZOXN010000074.1:0-8777 GCA_964583655.1 uncultured Desulfarculaceae bacterium
CATCTCGATGGCCAAGGAAGGGGCCAAGGTTGTGGTCAACGACATGGGATGACACTTCGACGGCACCGGTGTGCATCATGGCCCAGCGGACGAGGTGGTCAAGGAGATCAAGGATATGGGTGGGGAGGCTGCTCCCAACTATGAGAGCGTTACGGACTTCCAAGGGGCCGCCAGGATCATCGACACGGCCATAGGGGCATTCGGAAGGCTGGACATCCTGGTGAACAACGCTGGGATCCTCAGGGATAGGATGGTCTTCAACATGATGGATGAGGACTGGAACGCGGTGCTCGCTGTCCACCTCAATGGCACCTTCAACTGCCTCAGACACGCTTGCGCCTATTGGCGGGAGCAGGAGAAGGCCGGAAAGGCGATTCCAGGCAGGATCATCAACGTGACCTCGGATGCGGGGATGCTCTACAATCCAGGACAGGCAAACTACGGGGCTGCCAAAGCCGGTATCATCGCCCTCTCCCTCATATCCGCCAAGGAAATGGCCAAGTACGGTGTGACCTGCAATGTCATCGCCCCCATAGCCCGGACCAGGCTCACCGTGGAGGCCACGCCCCAGACCGCGGGCGTGATGGGAAAGCCCGAGGAGATGGTGCAGAAGTTCGGGTACGACCCGTTCGACCCTGACAACATAGCGCCCATGGTGGTGTTCCTCGCCTCTGACGAGGCCAAGGACATAACAGGGCAGGTCTTCAGGGTCGGGGGCGGTGTGGTGTGGCTGATGCAGAGCTGGCAGTCCGTGGACAACGTCAAGAAGAAGGGCAGGTGGGAGGCCAAGGAGCTCGGGCCGAAGGTCAGAGAGCTCTTGGGCAAGGCACCCAAGAGGGAGGATTTCATAAAGGTCTTCCAAGAGATGCTGAGCTGATTTATTGGGGCGGGCCTCCAAGGCGATGGGAGCTTTTCCTTATCGATCCATACTCTTCGTATGCGACGTCAACACTTGCAGGAGCCCGATGGCCGAGGCCATGTTGAAGGGGCTCCTGGCGTCCTGGGGGGTGAAAGACGGTCACGTCCGCGTTGCCTCTGGTGGCATCGCCCCGTACGCTCGAGAGGGCGGCGCGGTCTCCCTGGATGCCAAGCTCCTCGTGAAGGAGGAGGGGGCCGACGGGTTCCTCGAGGGATTCCGTTCAAGGGACCTGAACAGGCACCTCGATATGGTCAGCGGGGCTGACCTGATACTGACCATGACTCAGCACCAGAGAGACAAGGTCCTGGCCATGCCCGAGGCCAAGGGGAGACAGGTTTATACCCTGAAGGAGTTCTCCGGCGAGAGCGGGGACATCGAGGACCCGGCGGGTAAAGGTGAGGAGGCATATCTCGCCTGCAAGGAGGAGATAAGGCGATGCCTTGAGAAGGCAGTGAAGGTCCTCCTGGGTCAAACGGGTGGGGAGAGTCCCCGAGACCCCCCTTGAGCGGGGTGCCTCTGCGAGATAAACAAAGGGATACAACGGTGTGCCCTCTGGCCGCAGGACCGCGTGCTTCAGAGAGGGGGGAAAGATCGCCCGGTCAACCAGGGGCATGGAAGAGGGGGCAAAGCCTTCTGGAGCATGGCGGGTTTCAGACCCGTCCGAGAGGTCTCAGGGCCACAGGAAGAAACCGAGGTTCTTGGCCGAGAACTCGTCCAGGTTGCAGAACTTGATGCCGATCTTGAAGCTGTTGTCCCCTTCCTTTCTTATGATCCTCATCACCTCCCCCTGGACCTTCAGGAGGGTCTGCTTGGGGGGCAAGGAGAAGAAGAGCTGGAATATGTTACCCTCTTTGTGAAAACCCGGGGCGTAGAGGTGTGCGTGGCTCTCTATGCATAGCCCCTCTCTGGAGATGTCTACAATGGTTCCCTCCTGCATTTTTTGAACCGGTCGATCCGCATCGAATATGGCGTATTTCACCGGGATGCAGACCTCTTTTCTGTAGAACTTCCTGACGTTGATCTTCACCAGGAAGGTCTCCTTGCACTTGGGGCAGAAGACTGGGAAGTCCTTTTCCGGTGGTCTCTCCTTCTTCACCGTCCCTTCGGCCTTGCAGTTGGGGCATGCGATCTTCATGATCGCGGCAGGATATACGGTCTGGATCCTCATGCTCCCTCACCTTTCACCTTGGGCCTCTTGCCTGGGCCCCTGGGGGACAAAGATCCTGGAAGGGGCGACCCTGTAACCGTAAGGGGCCCCCGGGTCGTGCTCAAGCCGGACGAACTCGTTGTTGCAGTGGGGACAGGTGACGACCATCAGGTAGTTCTCCTCGTCCACGAGTCTCCATTTCCACACGTCCGGGAGGGCCTGATTGCATGACTGACACCGGTATCTCATGGTCTCCTACCTCGATGTGAGAAGGGCACCTACGATGAGCTGTTCTTTTTCTCCCTCGGTGGATGAACTATAAGGGAATCATCTCCCACCGTCAAGGCTGGACCGGTGTGTCGGGGGGTCATGAAGACCGAGCGGTCCTCATGGGCCCTTGTGTCCAGCTCCTCACCGGGATGGACCTGACAGCGCCCGCTCCAGCAGCGGGCCCATCAGACAGAGGGCCAGCCATCCGACAGGATGGAGGTATCTGACGATGGGGTAGTTGGACAGGGCCGTGGCCATATAGATGCAGCCGCAGACCGAGACCGAGAGCAAGAGCGCTGTCCCGGCGGCATGACCACGGGCAAAGACCAAGGCCAAAGCCGCTAGTGCTGGCGAAAGGAGCAGCAACCAGTACCAAGGGATTGCGTTTTCGTAGTACCACTTAGTCAAGGTCCAAGGCTGTGTCTCTGCCCTCGGTATGGAGTACCTCTCCCCGTGCACCTCGAGGAAACGCTGGTACCATGATACCTGCCCCACCGCCAGGTCATCCCTGATCTTTTCCGTGAGTACGCTCGGGCGAAAGTAGTCACCCATGGTCTGGAGCCAGAGCACGACGATTCCCAAGGGGTCCCGTTTCAGGGCATTGAGGGCGGTGGCCTGGGCGGCCC
Source organism: uncultured Desulfarculaceae bacterium (assembly GCA_964583655.1). Taxonomy (GTDB): domain Bacteria; phylum Desulfobacterota; class Desulfocorpusculales; order Desulfocorpusculum; family Desulfocorpusculum; genus CAZOXN01. The sequence goes on from CAZOXN010000074.1 coordinate 2,963, forward strand.
GGTTGCCCTCGGGCCCTGGCAGGGCGTTGCGGATCCTGTCGACGAGGCCGCCGTATTCGAAGAGCTGGTGATTGCGCAGGGAGCGATCCCTGATGTCAAAGGGCAGCCCGTCGAAGATCTGGGCCCTGATCCGCGGGTCGGGGAAATCCTCGGGCTGGACCACCGGGGCCCAGGCCGCCAAGAGGAAGTAGCCGCCTGCGGCGTTGTAGCCCGGGGGGCTGCCGGAGAGGGCGGAGAAGGATCTCTTGTACCCGGCGTGCATAGAGAGCACAAGTCCAAGGGAGACGATCAGATGAACGGAGCATGCCAAGGTCCACCCCGGGCGTCGGACAGGAGGGCTCTGCAAGGTCCGCCGGACCTCTGAGATGCGATCCTGGCGTCCCCCCTGCGTGTAGAACGCGAGGATGGGCGCCAAGAGGGCGTTGACCAAGGTGATCGGAAGGAAGCTGATCCGCAGGCTGATGAGCGCTGTACCGAGCAGGTGCGCGAGAAACAGGGTAAGAAGGTTCCGTCCCCTCAAGTAGTGAAGGATCGCCAGGAGGTGCAGTGCGAAGAAGGACAACGAGAAGGTCTCGGTCATGACATAGCGTTCGTACAGTAGCTGTATGGGTTCCAAGGCGCAAATACAGCCAAGAGAATACGCGATGGCTGGGCGGACACCCAGGTGCCTTCGCAGGATCTGTCCGGCGAGGGCAGCGGACAGGATGCTCGCCAACATCTGGCACGTCATCAAAGGCCAAAGGGAGCCTGACAGCCAGGTGGTCGCCCGGATGAAGAACCCATAGGTGAAAGAACGGTCCGGTGGGATCCAGCCAAAGGCGGCTGTCTCCAGGTAACACCAGGAGTCACCGAAGAAGAACTTGGGTATTGGTTCCAACGCTAGGATTGCGAGCTTCAGGAAGAGTAGGGCGAGGAGAAAGGAGGCAAACGGCCTATCGAGCCTCATGCTCATGCCTCCACGTGCCTCGGGCGAATCCCATCGCGCACCACGCCCCTATGAGCCCGGGGCGAGGACAGAAGAGGTCGAACCTGGGGCCTCACTTGACCCTCAGGCCGAAGAGCCCCAAGAGGAAGCTGGAGAATATGACCTGGAGCCCCAGCATGATCAGGGTCACACTCGGTATGGTCACCCTCAGACTGTCCGGATAGGAGAGGTCTCCGAAACCGTGTTCCTTCCATATCAGCACTGCCGAGATGAGCAGGGCCAGGCCCAGCACGAGGATCCCCAGTCCGAGCAGCAATCCGATCTCCAGCCTGGCGGCCTTGAGGAACCTCGCCGTCCTTTCGTCCGCTGGGAGCAGCCTCTCGCGCACCGCGAAGGCCCTGGCGAAGAAGCTGAAAGAGATGAGCTGGAACCCCACGAGGGTGCACATGGCGCAAACCAACAAGGTGTTCGTATCGAAGACCACGTCCCCTATGCGGACCGGGGTCCAAGTCAGGATCGCCCCCAAGGATCCTCCTGCGAGGAAAAGGGCCAGTCCCGGGATCGTGAAGAGCCATCGTGGGCTGTAGAGAAGGAGGAAGCGCAAGTGTCTCCACCCGTCCCTCCACGAGCGCAGGTGGGAAGGGCGGCCACGGCCGTCCAGGGAAAGGGTGGTGGGGACCTCGGCGATCCGCATGTTCAGGAGGGACGCCTTGACCACGATCTCGCTGGCGAATTCCATACCCGTCGTGTGGGGATCAATCCTCTGGTAGGCGCGCTTGCTGAACCCTCGCAAACCGCAGTGAAAGTCCCTGCAAGGGCTTCCGAAGAAGAGGCGGCCGATGGCTGTGAGCACCGGGTTGCCGAGGTACCTGTGCGAGGCCGGCATGGCGCCAGGGGCGATACCACCCTTGAAACGGTTGCCCATGACCAGGTCATAGCCCTCTCGCAGTTTCTCCACAAACGGCCGCAAGTTCAGGAAGTCGTAACTGTCATCCGAGTCCCCCATGATGATGTACCTGCCGCGGGCAGCCTCGATCCCTCCTCGCAGGGCATTGCCGTATCCCTTCTCCTCCACGGAGACGACGCGTGCCCCTGCCGTGATGGCTATCTCCTGAGATCCATCGGAGCTGCCATTGTCCGCGACCACCACCTCGCCGGAGATCCCCTCCTGGCCGAGGAACCGCAAGGCCTTGGCCACGCAGATCCCCACGGTCCTGGCCTCGTTGAGACAAGGCATGACGATGCTCAGCTCGCACTCTGGCTCGTGATCGTCAAGAGGCCCTGGAGACATGCCCTGCGACTCCCTTGTGAAGGTCCTGTGTGCGGCATGGTATCAAACCCTGCGTGCGGGGGACAAGGGGATCCTACAGGCCAGATCGCAGGCGCCATGCGCAAGGTCTTTTTTTCTCGCCGGGGAGTGTGACCAATCGCGTTGGTTGTCACAGCCGAGTTGCTTGTAGTTGGATCCAACGGACCACTGACTACTGGCGACTGACTCATACGAACCCGCTGGGGCTTGACAAGCGGCAATGTTTCTTGGCCCGACCACTTGACATGCCTCCTCAGAAAGGCTATTGATTTCCCACGCACTACACCATGAACGGATGGGCCGAGGGGTCTTTTCCTCTCGGGGGAGCGGAGGCCCCGTCTCGGTATGGAGTTGAAACGGATCGCAGTGGTCGACGATGACGAAGGGATCCTCAAGATCCTCCACAAGGTCTTCTCCAAGGCAGGCTACGAGGTCCTGACGCTCCAGCGCAGCGTCGAGGCCATGGAGGCCTTCCGGAGGTTCCGGCCCCACCTGGCCTTCATCGACTTGATGATGCCCGGCATTGACGGAATCACCCTTTGCGGGCAGATCAAGGCCTCCCCGGAGCTCTCCTCCACCAAGGTCATCATCTTCTCCGCCAAGAAGTTTCTCGCTGACCGAAGGACGGCGCAAGAGATGGGCGCTGACGCCTATTTCGAGAAGCCGTTTCATCACAGGGACTTACTGGAAAAGGCCAGATCCATGCTCTTGGAGCAGATCCGCATACGTTTTTGGGGGGTGAGGGGCTCCATACCCACGCCATCCCCGCGCCACGTCCTCTACGGCGGCAACACCCCATGCGTCCAGGTCCGCATCCCGGATCGCGAGTCAGTGCTCATATTCGATGCGGGCACGGGCATGAGGAACCTCGGGCACTTCCTCCTCGCCAAGAGGAAGTCCTGGCATGGCCACCTCTTTCTCACGCACCTCCATTGGGACCACATTCACGGGATCCCGTTTTTCGACCCTGCGTACCTGCCGGGCAACGGGTTCGTGATCTTGGGGCCGGATCCCCCCAGAGGTTCACTGCAGGAGGCCATTCAGATCCAGATGTCTACCCCTTATTTCCCGGTGGGGCTTCAGGACATGGGGGCGCAGCTCACCTTCAGATCCATCACCGAAGGGGATCACATCGTCGATGGCCTGGAGATCTCATGCATCGCAGCCAATCATCCAGGCAGCACCCTCATGTATAGGCTGCAGCACCAGGGGTGCCGCGTGATCTATGCCCCTGACAACGAGATAGAGCCGAGGGGTGAGGGGGGCATGGACCCCATGGGAGGGAGCCGAGAGAAGATGAGGGCATTTTTCGAAGGGAGCGATCTCCTCATCCATGATGCCCAGTACCTCCCAGAGGAGTACGACAAGAGAAGGGGGTGGGGGCACTCCTCGTGGACGGAGGTCCTGGAGATGGCAAGCCAGGCCAAGGTGCGCCGGCTCACCCTGTTCCATCACGACCAGCACCATAGGGACGAGGATCTCGATGCGCTCTCGGAGACCTGCCAGGCCTATTTGGATGAGCGGCGGGTCGCCATGACCGTGAGCGTGGCCAGGGAGGGGGAAGAGCTACTTGTCTGAGGGCAGACGATGAGCGCGGTGGCAGAGACACTGGCTGTTTTCCAAAAAGGTCATAGCTGAACGCAGTCCCTCCTCGCCGGGTTCGGCGAGAGATGCGGGCTGGAGGCGCGGATCGGACTCAGGATCGGGCGTGCCTTCGGGGCAGGGATGGGCCTCGGGGGGATCTGCGGTGCCGTCACCGGGGCCTTCATGCTGCTGGGCTTCATGGTCGCAGAGGAGACGGAGGAAAGACAGACCAGGTACAGGGCTTACGATCTCGTGAGGGAATTCGTCCGGCAGTTCGAGGAGAGGCACGGCACATTGGTTTGCAAGGAACTCCTGGGCGGTGTGGATCCGAGCACCGAAGCCGGCAGACAGGAGGCCGCGGAGAGAGGACTCTTCCAGACCGTTTGCCCCGCCTTCGTGAGGACGGCGGCAGAGATCTTGGGGGGGATCTGGCCTTTTCCCGCGCCCCGGATCTGAGCAGCTCCTGGCCCCGTCGAGACCGCGGCCCCGAGATACCCCACCTCCACGTGATCGCCCACAGGCGCCTCTCGACGATCAATAAAGGAACATGGGCTTTCCCATCACGTGGCGGACCTTGGGCCTATACTCCTCCATGTCGTAGAGCTCCCTGACATCCACGCGTTTCTGGCCTGTGGTTATGGTGCTCAACGGGATGTCCGTATAGATCCCCTGGCTCAAGGCCACCAGGCGGCCCGTGACATTCTTCAGGGCCAAGGTGATGGCCATGTTGGCGTAATTGACGGCCACCATCAGGTCGAGGGAATCCGGGGCGCCGCTCCTCATGAGATAGGAGAGCTGCTGGAAGATTATGTCCTCCCCGGTGAGTCTCTTGAGGAGCTCCCCTGTCTCCACTCCTATTCCGCCCAACTTCCGGTGCCCGTAGGCGTCGGCCTCACCCCTCAGGAGCATCTCGCCACCGATCATCCTGGCCCCCTCGGAGATGGTGATCATGGCGTAGTTGCTGGGGTTGGCGCGTTTGTCTTCCATGACGAGACGGGCTAGTTTGTCTGGATCAAAGGGGACCTCTGAGATTATGGCCCGGTCCACACCGGCCAGGTAGGCAGATATCAGCGAGGTCTCGCCGCAGTAGCGCCCGAAGAGCTCGACGATGGCAATGCGTTCATGGGAGCCTGCGGATGTCCTCAGGGCGTGGATGAAGTTGACGCTCCTGGTCACAGCGGTGGAAAAACCGATGCAATAATCCGTGCCGAAGACGTCATTGTCCATGGTCTTGGGAACGGCGATGACAGGGAATCCCTCGCGGTGCAGCCTCTCGCCGAAGCTCAGGGTATCGTCCCCCCCTATGGGAATGAGTACGTCCACGCCCAGGCACTCCAGGTTCTTCAGGACGTGCTTGGTGAAGTCCGCCCTCTCCTGCCCGGCAGGGAACTGCCCCTTGAGGAAGGGAGGGACCTCCTTGACCCTGACTGCGGCAGGGTTAGTCCTGGAGGTGTGGAGGTATGTCCCACCGGAGCGGTCGATGGTCCGCACCATCTGTCTGTCCAACCAGACCAGGTCCCTTTCGAACCCATCCGGATCGTCCGGGTTGTAGTTGAGGATCCCGGCCCAGCCCTTCTTGATACCGAGGACCTTAATGCCCTCCTCGCTGGCCCTGTTGACCAGGGTCTTTATGCACGGATTCAGGCCCGGGACGTCCCCGCCGCCTGTGAGTATCCCTATGATCTTGGGTTTACTCATCAAACCTGCCCTCCTTCCATCGGTGCTTCAAGCGCCTCAGGGCCTGCCACGCCGGAAGCCGGGCGTGCCCAGGCAACCTCCTGCCTTGATTCTTCCATTGCACGGGGTGGAGGTCAAGGAGGTTCCGAGGGTGCGTCTCGCCGTGAGGGAGCGTCTCGTATAAAATGGGACAGGTCATTGAATCGCAACTGGTCACCGGGGGTGGCGGCATTTCTCTTCGCTTCAAGTCTTCGGCGCTTGATTCTCCGAAGGATTTGGCCTCCGGGGGATGCTTGCCCCCTCCCTCGGTCGGCCTCAGC
>CAZOXN010000075.1:0-8775 GCA_964583655.1 uncultured Desulfarculaceae bacterium
GGGCAGTCTTGTAAGAGACGGGGATCTCGGGCAGGCCGTCTCCATCTTTGTCCGGCAGGTTCCTGACGTACTCCACCAGGGCCTCCCACTCCTTGAGCTCCTGGACCCCAGGGATCGAAGGATCGCGGTCCACCAGGGCATCTGTCAGGTCTCCCAAGGGCCTGCCTTGGCGATCTTTGGGCAAGATGGACAATATCCCCTTTGTGAACCTGCCGATCACCTTCAGGAAGGTGGCGTTGTAGAGGTTGGCCCCCACCTTGTGAAGCGCGGGATTGCCAGGAGAGGTGTCCAGAGGGACGACCATTCCGTCTCCCTGTTCCAGCCAGACCCCTGTGACACGATCGAAGGGGATCCTCTTGGGGTTATAGGAGAAGCGCAGCCCAGAGACCTGGAGGAAGTAGTCGCTCCCCTTCATGGGGACGAGGGTCGTGAGGACCTCCAGGGCCTTGCGGATCTCGGATCCTGTCAGATAGAAGCTGAGGAGCGGGTATCCCATCTCGCCATCCGGGCCGATCCCCAGGGGAAAGGCCCTGAAGAGGTCAGGGACCCTCAACACCCCTCGCGACCCGGGCAGGATGGGATCCCTCAGGAGCCCGTTTGATTCCACGGCGACCGTCGTCTTGGTTCCCGGATCGCCTTTCAGGGCCTCGTATCGGTCAATGGACCAGCGGATGGCATCAGCAACGAAGTCCCCCAGGTTGGATTCCGCCTGTGGCTGCCAAGTCAACGGAAAGGAGATCCTGGCCAGCGGTTCCTCCCAGGACATCCCCCTTGGCCTCAAGAACCTCTCCTCCACCAGCGAGGCGAGCCTCCCTGCTGCCTCGTGGATCATGGCATCGCCAGGGAGGCCATCGTCCACACCTATCAGTTTGTAATGGCGAAGTACCCACCCCCCCTGCCCCCTGCCGAGGTCGAGGACGCCCACGTGTTCTCCGTAGGAGCCAGCCTGCACGATGCACGTGGCGCCGACCCGGATCGGCTCCCGAAGCACTGTGTGGGTGTGGCCGCCCACTATCACGTCGATCCCAGGGACATTCCTGGCGAGATCCAGGTCCTCCCCTCGTCCGTCGGTGGAGACGCCACCGTGGGAGAGGCAGACGACCAGATCCACTGCCTCTCGGCGCCTCAGCAGCTCAACTACCTCCCGGGCGGCCTCGGCAGGCTCCCGGAACCTCACCGGCCGGGCGAACGGGGCCACCTCCGCGGCGTTTTTCCCCAGCAGCCCGAATACCCCGACCTTGACCCCACCTCGTTGCAGGACGACGTAAGGCCGCACCGGGACCTCCGAGAAGGCCGCCTCCAGGGCGTCGTCCCTGGGGTCCCCGGGGTCGAAGGAGACGTTGGCCGCGACCACTGCTGGGATGCCCCCTTTGGAAATGCCGGCCCTGAGGATGGCAGCGAGCCCATCGGGCCTGAGGTCGAACTCGTGGTTCCCGAGGGTGACCGCGTCGTATCCCATGGACTTGAGGAGGCGCAGCTCCCCTGCCTCCTCCCGGCTCACGGTGTGGAAGAGGCTGCCCATGAGGAAGTCGCCCGAGTCCAACACCAGCACCTCGTCTCCCCGCTCCCGCTTGACCTGCCCTATAACCGTGGCTATCCTGGCAAGTCCGCCCAAGGTCGCATCGTCATAAGTGGAGTCGGGTGTGTATTCCATCTCCGGGCCGAAACCCGATACATGGGAGTGCAGGTCATTGGTGTGGACTATGGTGAGCCTCTGGCCATTGGCCCATGCCCCACTCCAAAGGGAAAAAAGCAGGGCCGCGACCGAGAGGGGCACGAGTCTCCTAATTGACATAACTCCCAAGCCCTCCACAGGGAACCGACGACGGACCAGTGACACCTGTCCGAGGACAAAACCTGAACCGCTCAGGCCTTCAATGACTGGGCGAGCTTGGCCTCCATGCGGGCCAAGAGGGCCTTGAGGTCGGGGATCCGGTCCTTCTGGAAGGTGTCCTGGGCTACAGCCAGTTTCAACTTCATGGGGACGTTGCGAACAGTGAGTGTCTTTCCGTCAATGGCCTCCATGATCCTCCCAGCCACGACCTTGGCCCCGTTGACCCCTGTATGCGGCAAGATGATCAATACCTTGTTTTCCTCCAGACAGCCTATCAAATCCACATCCCTCAGAAGCTCAGCCACTCCGAGCATGACGGCGTTGCGTACCTCATGGGGTCGAATCATACCGATGGGGACCGGCTTCATGGCAGTGGCCAGCCGCACGGACAGGAGCATGGCAGAGAACGAGTACGGGTACCTCTGCGCCCTTTTCACCTCCTCGCGGATGAAGAAGAGGATCATGCTTCGGTTGTAGGTCCCCCTGGGCGCCTTCTGCGGATCGGATTCGCCCGGGGCCACCCGCACCCTCTGGGCCAGGGCCGCCTTTATGGGTGAAGGATCCAGCCCCTTGGCCTCCATGGCCTGGATCACCAGTTCCAGGACCTCCCCTTGCTGCGAGGGATCCGGGTAAGCCACTTCGACGGCCTGCACGAGGGCCTGCGGGTCCCTCCGCGATTCCGTCTCCTGGAGGAAATGCTGCAGGACCCACTCCGTCTGGAACTCCTGGACGGTTCGAGCCCTGCGCTTTTCGATGTTTTCTCGGACCTCCTTGACCAGGGAACTCTCCATCAGGTGGCCCCTTAATCGGCCCAGTAGCTCGTCTTGGATCTGGCAGACGATATCTCGGAGCCTCTGCACCCCTTCGGGCCCCTCTCGGTCAACCTGTTCCAGGGCCAGGCCTCCGCCAACTCGCTCGATGTAATCCACCAGGACTTGGCTCAAAACGTTTCTTTGGTCCTCTGCCCCGAAGGCGCGCACCTCTGCGGCCAAGGCGATGAGTTCCGCCGCTGCCTTGGGATCCTTCCTTATCTCTCGGATCAGGTCCTGGGCGGAGAGACCGATCTGTTCCGCTCCCTCCTCCAGCACCACGGACAACTCCTCGCTCTGGAGCTCCCGCTCGAGCTCCCTCACCAATTGAAGGTAGTCTGCCAGCGGCATCCCGTCGGCCAACAGGGCGTCCTTCAGCTTAGGCAGGAGTCGTTTCAATTCCCGGATGTCGGGCATCATGCGTCGGATGATCTGGGCCAGGCGCTTGACGGATATGTCACCTCCCCGGTATTCCTCCCGGATGAGCTGGACCATCACCTGATCGGTCAGATCGTCCATCTCCCGGTGGATCATGTCTTCGCCGAGCAATGGCACGCCTTGTCGTTTTCTCTTGTCGATGCCCTTGTTGAGCTCCTCCCTGAGCTTGAAGGTCGCCTCCACCATGGCCTCCATGGAGGCGGGGTCCCTGGTGACGAAGGCCGACTGCTCTACCCTGGAGCGGAGCTGGCGGATCCCCTCGAGCACCGCGGCTCCGCCCATCTGCAGTTCTCCCGTCTTCTCTTTCGAGACCTCCTCGGCCTCGAGGAACTTCTGGGATATGGCCGCTGGGTCTTCCAGGAGCATGGAGAGGGTAAGGCTCTGATAGAGCTCCTGAAGGATGGAGGAGTCTGGCGGCGGCCCGCTGGGGCCGACCTCGGGACGTGCCTCGCCCCCTTCCCAGTCCCGTGAGGTGTCTATCAGGACCTTGGTCACTGCCGGTCCAGCACCCATCCTCCCCGTGCCGCGGCCGATGACCTCTTGGTCCGCGGTCACCTTCTTGAAGAAGACGTGGTTGATCCTGACCCTTTGGACACCCTGTTGCACTAGGCCCTTCTTCATTTCCTCAGCGGTGGGATAGGCCTTGGCGTCTCCAAAGACCTTGGCGAAGGCCGAGAGCTCCCTGTCCAGGAGCCCCTGCTCGAAGGAGACCGACTGGACCCCCGCCTTCTTCAGATAGCCGACTAGGCGCTGAGGGTTGACCCGGGGGTCCAGCGGCTCCTCCTCCACGTAGATCTTCTCCTTGTCCAGGACCACGGCCAGGGGGGACACGGCCTTCAGCCCGTCGAGCACGGCTTGATGGAAGTGCCTCATGGTCTCCTGGGTACTGGGGTGGTCCAGGTGGTACATGGTCACCCGGTTGTAGAGGAGGTTGAAGAGCCGCCCGATCCTGTCTGCGGTGGTCTTGGGAAGGGCACCTGCTTGTCGTCGGTCGTCCGCCATCTCCTTCCGCCTTGTCCCTCCCTTATCGCCGAGAGTGGTCAGCGCGGTATTGCCTGAGATCCCTGGCGAAGTCCTCGCACGTAGCGTAACGCTCCTCGGGGTGGAAGGCAATGGCCTGGAGTATGATCTGCTCCAGGATCCGGTCCACCCTGGGATGGGCCTCTGCAGGGCGCTTGCTGAAGAGGCCCATGGGGTCCGTGAGCTTCCTTTGCTTGAGCCGCTGGATCGGCTCGGCGTAGATGGGGAGTTCCCCCACGGCCATCTCGAAGAGCATGACCCCGACGGAATAGATGTCGGCTCGTCCGTCTACCTCCTTGCCTGCGGCCTGCTCCGGTGCCATGTACAGGGGCGTGCCCAAGGCCTTGCCCTGGTCCAGATCCTCTCCCCGGACCTCCTTGGCGATCCCGAAATCCGATATGAGGGCACGGTTGGTCTTGGCCTCGAGGAGGACATTGGCCGGCTTGATGTCCCTGTGGATGACCTCCTCGCTGTGGGCATAACCCAGCCCGTCGAGGACCTGGAGCAAGAGCCCTATAGCCTGATCCATGGGGACCAGGCGGCGGGAGGGCAAGGGGTGCTTGCGGAACTTGTCCAATACCTGCGAGATGGCCACCCCCCGGACGAGCTGCATGACCATGAAGAAGACCTCCTCGGTCTCGCCAATCTCGAAGATGGAGATGATATTCGGATGACTCAAGATCGCCGCGGTCTCGGCCTCCTGACGGAACCTCTTGCCAGCGGTGGGATCCGAGATCATTGCCTTGGGGAGCACCTTTATGGCCACCGGGCGCTTCAGGGTCGTCTGATACCCTATGAAGACGATCCCCATGCTCCCTCGGCCGAGCTCCTTGATCACCTTGCAAGTGCCGAGGGTTGCCCCCACTAGGTGACCCATCTCAGCGCTGCGGATGTCCATACCCGATTGTCCCCGTACCGATGGGATGGCCCCCTAGCCGAGGAAGGGGCTTCCCCCCTGGCCCCTCTTCACAGATCCCGGCGGTTCTCCAATGCCTTGCCGAGGGTCAGGTGATCCGCATACTGAACATCCCCCCCGGCTGGCAGACCGTAGGCTATGCGAGTGACCCGGACCCCCAGGGGCCTGAGCTGCTGGGCCAGGTAAAGGGATGTGGCCTCGCCCTCTACTGTGGGGTTGGTGGCGAGGATGACCTCCCTGAACGCACCCTTGCGCACGCGGCCCAGCAACTCCGCGATCCTCAAATCCTCCGGCCCGACTCCGTCCAGAGGGGAAAGGGTCCCGTGAAGGACATGGTACATGCCCTTGAACCCGCGGCTGGCCTCAATGGCCATCAAGTCACCGGGTTCTTCCACTACGCAGAGAAGGCCTGTTCTCCTTGCGGGGTCCGCGCAAATAAGACATGGGTCTTCCTCGGTGAAGTTGAAACACTCCCCGCAGGTCCGGATCTTCTCCTTCACATGGACGATGGCCCGGGACAGCGCCTCCATCTCCTCTCGTGGTGAACGCAGCATGTGAAGGGCCAGTCTCATGGCCGTCTTCTCCCCTATCCCAGGGAGCTTTACCAGGGCCGCGATCAACTCCTCTATGGGTTGGGCAAATCCCTTCATGGTGGCCTCGTCTCTCCAGTATGGACAGCCTCGCCGTGGGCCATCGCTTCCTTGAGGCCCCGTTATCCGAAGAGGCCGGACAGATGTGATCCCAGGCCTGCAGGGATCAGCCGACCCATCTCCTGCTGGACCATCTCCTGGGCCTTGCGCTTGGCCTCCCGCACGGCGGCCAGGACCAGGTCCTGAAGCATGCCCACATCCTGAGGGTCCACCACCTGGGGGTCGATGCGGAGGTCCACCAATTCCCCGTGGCCGTTCATCACTGCCGTGACCATCCCGCCCCCGGAGGAGGCCTCTATCCGGCGGGAGGAAAGCTCTCCCTGGATCCTAGCGATCTCCGATTGGATCCTCTTCAACTGCTGAATACCTCCCAAGCCTTTCACCACGTCTTCCTCCATTTATGCCGTGGTCCCTTGGTCAGGGAACCTGATCTCGACGATGCGCCCATCGAAGATCTCCAGTGCTTCTTGGACCAACGGGTGTGCCTTGGCCTCCACCTGCATCTGATGCTGCCTTTGGCGAACGTGGTTGTCACGAGAAGAGGACCCTTGTTCTTCCAGCACTGGGACAACCTTGAAGGGGCCGCGGAAGAAGTCCTGGCAGAGCCCCTCCAATGCGCCGTTGAGCTCCTCCTCTCTTACTCGCTCCACGTGGAAGGCCTTGGGAAAGGCCACCCTGATCCGGCCTTGGCCCGACGACTCAATGAAGCGGCCCTGTTCCAAGACAGCGGCGAGGGCCGGGCGGTGGGCGCGCACGTGCCCGAGGAAGCCCTCCCACTGCCGGGGTGATATCCCAGGGTCTGAAGGGCTGACCGGGGCCGGTCCCGAGGCCGCGGCAGGGGACTCCCTATTGTTTCCCTGGCTTGCAGGGCCGGGGAGGGCCTCTCTCATGCAGCGAATCTTCTCCAGGATCGACTCTATGTCCTGAGTGCGGTCCAGGCGTGCCATCTTCACCAAGAGGAGCTCCAGGAGATACCTGGGGTACGCCGTACGCCTTATCTCCTCCTCTGACTCGACCAGGATGTCGAACCAGAGGTGCAGATCCTCCGGGGATACCTCCTGGGCCTGCGTCCTGAGTTGAGATACCTCGTGATCCGGCAGTGGCAAGAGGTCTCGAGCCTCCTGATCCAACCGGGCCACCATGAGGTTGCGAAGGTGCTCCACCAACTGCTGATAGAAGTAAGTCAGGGAGTATCCGTGTTGAAACAAACCATCCACCACCTCCAGGCAACCCCGGGCATCACGGCGGATCAGGGCCTCGGAAGTCCGAAAGAGCCATTCCCGATCCAGGAGCCCCAATACCTCCTGGACCGCCTCGCGCCTGATGCTCTCGCCTGCGTACGAGATGACCTGGTCCAACAGGCTCTGGGCGTCCCTCAGGCTCCCTTGGGCCTCCTTGGCTATGGTGAGGAGGGTTTCCCTCTCCACCTGGATCCCCTCGGCCAGGCTGATGCGCTCCAGGTGACCCACGATGTCCGCGAGGGGGATCCGCTTGAAGTCGTAACGTTGGCAGCGGGAAACGACCGTGAGGGGGATCTTCTGCGGCTCGGTGGTGGCGAATATGAAGACCACATGCGGGGGGGGTTCCTCCAAGGTCTTGAGCAGGGCGTTGAAGGCCGCGTTGGAGAGCATGTGGACCTCGTCGATGATGTATATCCGGAATCGACCCTTGGCCGCGCGATACCTGAGCCCATCCCTGAGGTTCCTGACATCTTCAACGCTAGTATTGGAGGCCCCATCGATCTCCTGTACATCGAGGGAGATCCCGTCGGTGATCTCTCGGCACGAGTCGCACTGGCCGCAAGGCTGCGGGGTAGGACCCGCCTTGCAGTTCAACGCCTTGGCGAGGATCCTGGCCACGGTCGTCTTGCCCACACCCCTGGCCCCGCTGAAGAGGAACGCGTGCGCCACCCGATCGCTCAAGATGGCGTTCTGCAAGGTCTGGGTGACGTGGCGCTGGCCGATGACATCCTCGAACCTTTGAGGGCGCCATCTACGGGCCAAGACCAGATAACCCATGGGGATTCCCCGTTCCCTCGAAGTGAAGGCCTTCCCGAAGGCTTGAGTCACGGCATGAAGGGTGGGCCTTGGTGATAGCTAGGCACCCCCGCAGCACACGAGGCAGTTACGACCGCTGCTTCCTTCCGGACCTGACGGGGTTGGTAACGCCTCGTCGCACGGGACCCAGCTATCAGCAAGGCCCATCCTCGCGAGCAGCCGCCACTCTCGGAAAAGGAGTGGCCTTGGCGGAGAGAGAGGGATTTGAACCCTCGGTACACCTTTTGGATGCACACACGATTTCCAGTCGTGCCCCTTCGGCCAGCTCGGGCATCTCTCCGCACGGTCCTGAGTCAAAGTCTCGCACGCCTTGGCGGAGAGAGAGGGATTTGAACCCCCGGTCCACCTGACGGCGGACAACTGATTTCGAGTCAGTCGCCTTCAACCAGTCTCGGCCATCTCTCCGCTGTTATCAGTCGTCCCGCGACAGTCCTCCATGGGACCGTCAACGAGTCATCTCCGAGGGCTCGTTCTCTTCCCCCTCAGCCCGGAGAAAAAGGAATGCATGACATCCCTGCACTCCCCTTCGAGCACTCGGCCCTTGACCTCCAGGCGATGGTTCAATCGGTAGTCCAGGTGCAACTGGTAACAAGACCCCAGGGCGCCCCCCTTGGGGTCAGGGCATCCGTAGACCACCCTCGCCACCCTAGCCAAGATGAGGCCGCCTGCACACATCAGGCACGGCTCCACCGTGACGAACAACTCTGCCCCGAGGAGGCGGTAGGAGCCGAGGACGCCCGCGGCCCGCCTTATGGCCAGCATCTCTGCGTGCGCCGTGGGATCCTGAAGGGTCTCACACAGGTTGTGCGCCCTGGCTACGGTCTCTCCCTTCAGGACTACCACGGCACCCACCGGGACCTCTCCCAGCCGCAATGCCTGCCTGGCCACTCCCAGGGCCTCTGTCATGAAGATCTCGTCCAGTTCCCTCCACCCAGGCACACGATGCACAGCCTCCCAGGCCCTGCACACCGCTGGGAAGCCCTTGATTTCACTGCTATCCTTTCGGAGAAGGCTCCCTAGATGATAGCGCATTTCCCACGGTTTTGGAACC
>CAZOXN010000076.1:0-8732 GCA_964583655.1 uncultured Desulfarculaceae bacterium
CACGGGAGCCGCCGGGGGCGGGTTGAGGGTGAAGGTCTTCTGGAGCTCCTCCAGTCGGACGCTCAGCCACCCCACCGCCTCCTGGGACGCGGAGAGCTTCATCTCCAGGTCCTTGTTGATGTATGCCTGGGCGTGGGCATTGGCCATGCGGGCGGCCAGGGCCGGGTCATGGGCCTCCAAGGAGATGTTGACCAGGCGGCTGTTGCGGATGGGCTCTATGGTCAGTCGCCCCAGATAGCTCCCTATATACGGGGCCAGGGGATCGTCGGCCTCCTCCTGCGTCAAGGGCGACACCGGGGCCTTCCTCCTGGGGATCACCGCATGGATCACCGAGGCCAGGGCCTCAACCACGTCCAAGGAGAAAAGCCCCCTCTCCCTCACCGGGTTGAACTCGGGGTGACGGTCCAACTGAAGGGTCTGCACCACCTCCTTGGCCAGGGAGCGGCTCTCCAACACCTTGTACTGGGTCTGGTAGTAGTCGGAGGTGGAGGCGTCCACGGCCATGACCTGATCAACCTTCACCACTTGGGGGTTCTCCCTCTCGATGAGCACCTGGGCCGTTGCCCTGTACACTGGCTTGGTGCGCAGGGAGGAGACCAAGGTGGTGACCACGGCTATGAGGAAAAGGGCCAGTATGAGCCACCCGCGCTTCCTCACCACCTGCCAGTAGTCGCGAAGGTGCAGGGGCTCCCCCTCCGGGGGACTCGCCCCTATCGTCCCCTCAGGATCCTGGCTCGTTCGTGGCCCCCGGTAGGATGGATCGAATGCGCCCCTCTCTGGCTCCCCAGGGGCACTCGTGCGCGACCTACTGAACACGGGAAGCACCTCCTCGCCCTGTCCTGGTGCCTGCGGCCCACCAGGGTCGGTGGTACGAAGGCCCCTCTTTCCCCTCGTTCTTGCCTCGGATGCCGCGCCTCCCCGGGTGGACCCTGACCGGTCCCCTTGACCGCCCTCGGGTGGTTCGGCCCTTCCCCCAGGCCCCTGGCCCATATTGGGAAAGAGCCCGAGGTTCCATGAGCCCGATGTCTCCCCGCTATCCTTTCTCCCTCTGTTCATCTCGAGGCTCCGAGCCCCACACGGCCCATGTAGAGACCATGCCTTGCGCCCAGGGCATCAGAAAAAGCTCTCCGGCACCATCACTATGTCATTGGGCTCCACGAGGTCGCTCATCCGGGCCGGGAGCTCCACCCTTACGCCCCCCTTCTCCCGGATCACAGTGGTCCTCCGGGCCGCGGCCTTGTCCGTGATACCCCCGGCTATGGCGATGGCCTTCAAGACGGTGATCCCCTGCTCGTGCTTGAACTGCCCGGGGTTCTTCACCTCCCCGAAGACGTAGAAATAGGCCCCCTTGGGCACGAAGACCGTATCCCCGTGTTGCACAGGTATGTTACGCGAGACATCGCCCGCCTGTATGGCCCGAAGGTCGAGCTGCATGACCTCCCCGGCCCCGGCCTCCTCCGGGGAGAGGGGTCCGCCTTTTCGGCCTGGGTCCTTGGGCCTGATCACCAGGACCTCGGTCCCAGCCTTTTCCGTGGGCCCCCCTGCCTTGGCCAGGACCTCCATCACCAGGCTGGGGCCGGTGAGCGGGAACGTCCCTGGATTCTTCACCTCGCCCACCACGAAGACCTTCTGGCTCCTGTACTCCTTGACCGTCACCGTGACCTGGGGGTTGACCAGGTAACCGTCGGCCAGGCGCCTGATCATCTCCTTCTGGACCTCGGCCACAGTGCGGCCAGAGGCCCTGACCTGCCCGATGAGGGGGAAGCTGAAATCCCCTGACTGGGAGACCGGGACCTGCTTGGACAGGTCGTCGTGTCCCCAGACGTGGATGTCCAGGACATCCTCGGGCCCTATCTTGTAATCCTCCTTGGGGGCAAAGGCCCCTGCCTGCGCCAAGGGAGGCGTGGGGAGGTTGGCCGGCCTGGGCGAGGGCGAGGGTGCAGACATGACCTCCCGCTCCGGGATGTCGGGATATCTGGTGCAGGCCAGCATGGCCAGGCCCAGACAGAGGGAGAGCAACGCGAAGCGTGTGCAGGATTTCATTAAGGGAGATCCTCTCGCCCCTCGATACCCCTGGCGGCCTGTCGTACTCCACGGCAGGATGCCCATTAGGATAACCCCGTACCTAAGAAAAAGACAAGCCTTTGTCCCCCTGCGGCCGGAAGGACAAAGGCCGTGTGCGCCATGAAGCCTCGATCCATCCCCCTCGGGCTCAGAACCCGAAGGAGGCATGGGCCATGAACCTGTTCTCCGTGTAATCCTCCATTTCCACGTTGGAGTCGTTGCTGGTGTACTGGTAGCTCGTGCCCACGGTTATCCACTTCCAGATCCTGTAATCGATCCCGACCCCTCCTTGGAAACGGGTGTCCTTTCGCTTTTCCCCCGCGATCCCCTCCTCGTTGTACTGGTCGTAGACCAGGCCCACGGACCCACGGGCGCTGAGCCTCGGGGTGAAGCGGTGGGTGGCCTGCAAGGTCCCCCCGGTGGTGTTGTAAGTCGCCCCATAGGCAACGCTCTGGGTCGTGGTGAACTGGGTATCCTCTATGCGACGGAACAGGACCAGCCCCAGTCGCGTGTAAGGGGTGGGATCGTAGTGCAGGCTCCCCTCGAACCCATAGGTGGATACATCATCCCCCACCCTGTCGTCATCGAAGACCTTCTTGGACCAGCCGCCCTTGAGCTCGCCGACGATCTTGGCCGTCGGCTTGGTGCGGGCCCCGATCCAGACCCGATACAGGTCGTTGTCGAAGGAGAAGGGCCGGCGGTTGGGGTACTCGATCCCTGACCAACCCCCTTCCAGGAACAGGGTGGTCTTGGGGAGGATCCTGTAGTTCAGGTTCAAGGCCACGTCGTCCTTGTCCGAGTCATCTAGGTCGAAACGATCTTTGTCGAACCGGTGGATGGTGTGGCCGTACCTCGCACCCACGCTGTAACGATCCGAGAACTTGTACTCCGCCTCCACGGTGGAGACATTGTCCATGAAACGCTTGTTCTCGTCCCCGAAGGTCGTGGCCGGGTTATTGTTGTAGACCCACTGGTGCCCTGCCTTGATCACCAGGCCGCCTGGAAAGTCCAGGGTGAAACGGCCTGCCAGCAAGTGGTTGTCCGTATTGTACTCGTGAAACCGTGCGTTCTGGTTGAAGTCGCTGCGATACTGGAAGTCCACGGAATGGCGACGAATGGGGAGATGAAGGACCAGGTTCGGGGAGATGGTGGTGATCCACTCGGAGCGCCTGTCGTCCTTATCCAGGAAGTAGTTGTCCGTGAAGGTCTCGGTCACACTGACCCCTGCGTGGACCCTGAGGGGACCCAGACGCACCCCCCCCTCCCCCATCTGGGCCGTCTGCTGACCCCAGGAAGGCGAGGCCCATGCGGCGAGCACCGAGAGCCCTGCCAAGACCGTGGCCAGTCCATGGAAAAAAGGCCTTTGCATGATCATCCTCTCACCAAGGGCCGGCAGCTTCCGACACACCGGACCCGAATGGAGGCCGCCTGGCCCCCCTCCGTCTCACCTGGACGGAGAGCCCACCCCCCCTGATCCAGCCCCAGCGGGAACCTGGGGTGGGAAGTAGTAACCCAAGGCACCGTAGGCAGTCACGTACACATCCCAAGTCATCAGACCCAGATCTATGCACGCAGCGGCCAGGAGGTCCACGGCCCTCTGGGGGGTAAAAGGTATCCTCCCTTCCTTTGCTGCCAGTATGACGTCGTCTGTCAGGTCAGCCAGGTCCACGGCGCTCACAGGCTTGCCTGGCTGCCACCCCCCCGGGGGCTCTATCCCCAGGGCCCGCAGCGCCTCCATGCAGGCAGCCCCTCCATCGCACACCCCCAGTCTCTTGCCAAGCTCTCCGGCGAGCTGTCCCTGAGTCACTGGGGCAGGGGCGCCGCTTGCGACTCCCGCCCAGCAGCACACGGCCAAGCACAAAGCCCCCAGAAGCAAAGTCGCCCGAGCCTTCATCCCCTCACCTCCCCGAGGGATCTCCGCGCCGTAGGGAGACACCCTCCACAAAAAAGGCCCCGCCGGGAAGCATCTCCCTCCATGGAGAAACCACAACAGCTTCCCTCTGGGACCTGGTCCGACCCAATATATAGGGCCCTGTGCAAACAACCTTGAACGAAAACTCGCTTTGGGCAACGGCATTGTTAACATACGAACCTCGCCATGTCAAGCATTTTTTTCCAATCCCATTGGAAAAGGGGAAAAAATACCTTTCTCCCCGCCTCCGCACACAATGTTCTAGGAAACAATGCTACTTCATCTTCCTTGTTCCCAAGTCCGTCGCCCACCTCGGCCTCGGACACACTGTCCGACAGTTTAGGATGACGTCACTGGTCTTGGAAGCTGTCGCGCCTTCGCCCCTGTTCCATTGCCTCAACTGCGGCGGCCATCGCCCCCTCGGTCCTAGCCTCGAGGCATCAAAGCAGGGTCTTGGCGACCTCCACGGTCCTTTCGCCGAGCATGTGGGTGTACGAGCCCAACTCGTTGTCGTACCACCCGTAGACCACCGCCTGGGTCACTGGCACCTCGAGGATGGATCCCTCCATGCCCTTGAGGCCCTCCTGCGGCACTGCGCAAACCCGGCTCAGGTTCATGCGCAACTTGGCCGTACGGGTGTGAGTCTCCCGCCCCTCGATGATGGCCGCTGCCGCTGTCCCGATGATGTCCGAGGAGACGCACTGGGTGTCAGTGTAGCTCAAGTACTTGCTGAGGTATCCCTCAGCGGCCCTCCTGTAGACCCCGTTTATGAGCTCCCTCCTGATCGGGGCCCCGGGGTCGTCATCCTGGAGGTTCAGGACGAGGATCACCAGGGATCCCGTGTTGGTGGGGATCCTCACGGACTCCGCGATGAACCCGATCCTCCTCATCTCCGGGATCACCAGGCCCAAGGCGTCAGCCGCACCTGTGGTGGTGAGGATGATGTTGTTGAAGGTGCTCCTGTTCTTCCTGAGGTCCTTGGCCCCGGCATCCGGGAGACGGTCCAAGACCTCCTGCGACCCCGTGGCCGCGTGGACCGTGACCATGGAGGCCCCCAGGAAGGGCTCCGGCCCAAAGTGGTCCAGGAGCGGCCTGACCATGTAGGCGAGGCAGGTGGTGGTGCAGGATGCCGCTGAGATGAGATGGTGGCGAGACGGGACGTAGTCGTCCTCGTTGATCCCCTGTATGGTGGTCACCGCGTCCTCTGGCATGGACCTAGACTTTTCCTTGATCTTGAAGGGGGCGGATACGATGACCTTTTTCGCCCCTGCCTCCAGGTGCCCCCTGAGGCTCCCCTTGGAGGCATCCGCGGGGGCAGTGGGGTCGGTGAAGGCCCCGGTGCAGTCCACCACCAGATCGATGCCGAGGCCCTTCCACGGGATCTGGAGCGGGTTTCGGCTCTCCCTGAGGATCGCCACAGGGACGCCGTTCATCCTGAAGGTCCCCCTCGCCTCATCCAGCTCCTCGATAACCCTACCCCCACGGAACCCGTGCAGGTACCGGCCCAGGGGCCCGTACGTGCTGTCCCTCTCCAGGTAATCGGCGATGTCCTGGAGCCCCTTGCCAGCCTCCCGCCCCACGTTGAGCACGATGCCCTGGAAGGAGTTGCGGGCCACGTGATGCCAAAGGGAGAGCTTCCCGATACGGCCGGCCCCGTTGATGCCCAGCTTCATGGGAAGGGTCTCCTGGCGGCCAAAAAGGAAGGGATGGTCTTTGGCGCTCAAGCTCATGGGCAAACCCTCCTCTCGCCGAAGGACGATCTAACCCTGGGACCTGATGGTCTTGTGCTGGATCGGATGACGTCCCAGGTATACTGATCCCTCTTGGCCGTCTATGCTGACGAAGTCGCCGGAGCGGACCTCGGTGCCGTAGATTCGACATGGTCCCCTGTCGCTCAGCAGGACCAGCCCCGCGCACCCCACCACGCAGGTCTTCCCGAGCCTCAGGGCCACTATGGCCGCATGTGAGGTCTGCCCCCCGCGCGCGGTGAGGAGCCCATCGCTCATGGAGATCTCCTTGATGTCGTCCGGGACGGTGTCCGACCTTATGAGTATCAGCGGCACATCCGGAGCCTCCCTGCGCCACCTGTGGATTTCCTCCAGGGTGAAGACTGCCATCCCGCACAAGGCCCCACCGCTCACCCCGATCCCGTTGCCCAGGTACCTCTCGTGGAGTTCATCCGATGGCACGAATGCCGGGACCGTCTCCGACCGGCGCATGGTCACCATGTCGCGCGTCTGGAGGATGTACAGGGACCCCTTGTCCGGCCCCTCGAAGGTGAACTCGATCTCCTGGGGGTTCCACCTCTTATCGTAGACCAGTCCCTTGGCCAGGCCCTCCAGGAAGCGGTAGACCTCCGGGAATTGGTCCTCCATGGTGATCTCCCCCTGTCGGCCCGATAGCACCCTCTGCTCGTTGGAGATGGGGAATGTCCTCACCAGACCGGCCACGATGTCTTCTCCCTGGACCATGGGGCTGAAGTCCCCCCAGAGGACCACCCGTCGCATACGTCTTTGGGGGTTGGCCGTGAAGAGGACCCCACTGCCCGATTGCGGTCCCAGGTTGCCGTAGACCATGGACTGCACGATCACGGCCGTGCCCCAGTCGTCGGATATGCCCATGATCTCCCGGTAGTCCCGCGCCTTGAGGGCGTTCCAGGAGTAGATGACCCTCTGGATGGCCACCTCCAGCTGCTCCCACGGGTCTTCGTAGAGCTGTATGCGCCTCTCCTGCAAGGCCGCCGCATAAGCCATGGTCATCTCCTTCATCTGGGCACCGGTGAACTCCCTCTTCTTGGTCACACCGTATCGAGCCTTCCAGGTGCGCATGATCTCGTTGAATATGTCCCTCTCCATCCCGAAGGACATGCCCCAGCTCTGAAGGAAACGCCTGTAATTGTCGTAGGCGAACCATGGGTTCCCGGATGAACCCGCCAGCCCCTCGGCGATCTCCTCGTTGATCCCCAGGTTCAAGATGGTGTCCATCATCCCAGGCATGGAGATGGTGGCACCGCTGCGCACGGACACCAGGAGGGGGTTTGTCGCGTCCCCAAACCCGCGACCTGTGGCCTCCTCCAGGTCCGTGATCTGGTCGTGGATCTGAGCCAACAGGTCCTCGTGGGCAGGGAAGAAATCGCTCACAATCGTGTAGCAGCGGAAGACCTCGGTGGTGATGATGAAACCAGGGGGCACAGGGATTCCCTCGGAGGCCAAGCACACCAGGTTGTAACCCTTGGAGCCGAGATGGATGGCGTCGTTGGTGAGACGGTTAGGTCGGTGAATGGGACAGACCACCTTGTCCGGGTCGTAGGTCATCAAGAGATCCAGTTCCATCTCGGACAGGGTCTGATTCTGCATGGCCAGGGTCTGATGGATCCGTGTGAGGAAGTTGTCCAGGTACTGGAGCCCGAAGGTGGACCCTATGATGTCCCTGAGGAAACGCTCCGAGACCCTGTCCACGACGGCCTTGTCGTCCTCCTCGTCCTCCGCACGTCCGAGGTAGGTCGGCAGGATGTGCTCCCGGCCCAACTGGCTTATGATCAAGGGCAGGTTGTCCTTGTGCACGTCTGTGTAGTAGACGTTCAGGATGTCCTTGACCCCCTCGGACAGGCCTCGCAGGATATCCAGGTATTGGGTATAGGTGAATCGACGGATCTCCAAGGACTTCTCCAGGAGCTTGATGTGGACGTCCAGTCTCTGGGACGATATGCCGTCCACCTGCATGGCCCGAAGGAAGAGCTTCATGCACCGTATGATCCTGAAGAACGTGGAGCGTGTGATCAATGAAAGGTTCACCGAGTCTATCAGCCGCTCGAAGTAGACATTGGCCAGGTTCTCCAGCCTCAAAGAGAGGCCCAGGGCATCGAACTTGCGCTCGTGATACCGCCCGTAGACCGAAGGGATGTCGGCCGCGATGTGGCGTTTGTGGTAGATATCCTCAGTGGCCTCGAAGGCCTTGGGAGACAGGATGATCCCCTTGAGCATATCCAGGTAATCCAGGAGGGCCTCGAGGCACTGCTCCGTCTCTCCTCCATCCAGGACCTCCTGGAGATGGTCCAACCCCGGAAAACCATGGGCCTTGGCCTGGGCCAGGTGGTACCGGATCTCCTGGAACCCGAGGTAGTACTTCTGGAAGAGGAGACGATACATGCGGAAGATCAAGAGCACCCTCTGCTTCTCCTCTTCCGATGCATCGTGCACCGCTGAGACCCATTGCACCATCTGCTCGTCCTGGAGGGCCAGGAGGCCTTGGATCTCATCCAGCGGATAATAGAGGCTTACGCCCTTGAGCACCCGACGGGGGCCCTCGGCAAAAGGCCCTGTCGGGTCCACCTGGTCGAAGACCTCCTGGGGGAGGAAACGCCGAAGCCCCTCCTTGTCCCCTGTGATCCAGTACCGAAGGATCTCCTCCACGAACTCCACGATGAGGTTACTGCTCTCCACGTGGCTCTGCTTCCGCAGGAAGTGTATGAGGGGATCCTTGCGCCTGAAGATCTCGTCCACGTCCGTGGAGATCTCCCTCAGGAGACCCTCTGCCCCTATCTCGTTGAAGAAGGTGGGCAAGAGCTTCGCCAACTGCTTCACCAGATGGTAGAGCGGCTCCACCTCGCTGTTGAGGAGCTTCGTTATGTCCTTCTGGAAGAGATCGGTGTCGCGGATGCAGGTGCCGGCTAGCTTCAGGTTGATGATGAGGGCGGACAACAGCGTCGTGCACCACTTGGGGTTCATACAGATGATGTCGAGCCACACCCTTATGT
>CAZOXN010000077.1:0-8726 GCA_964583655.1 uncultured Desulfarculaceae bacterium
CCTCCACCACCGGGCACCCACCGGCACAGCTCAGGCAGTGAAAACACCCCTCGAAACTCTGCCCGCTCCGCGTGGACACCTCATTCAGAAAGGAACGGTCCACCTTTGGCATGGTCATTCCATCTCCGGTCTGATTCAAGGACTCACAGATCTCATCTTGGCCCTTCTTGCTAAGGATAGCCTGCCATCCCCCCTCCGTCAACGGAGTTTTCGTGCTGTCGCCATGAGGGAATGCGGATGCTATAATCACCTATGAGGCTCGATGCTGATGAGTAGCCCAATCGGTCAAACAGGAGAGATGGGGGTGGAGGCCGGTTCGAGTCGGGGCAAAGGATCAGTTGGCGAAAGGGTCAAGGAGATCTTGCTTTCCTTCGGCGGAAAGAAGGAGGAACTGATACCCATACTTCAGAGGATTCAGGCCGATCTGGACCACATCCCCTTGGAAGCGATGCTCCAGGTGTCCGAGCACTTGAAGATCCCGGTGGGAGAGATCTATGGTGTGGTGACCTTCTACAACCAGTTTCGTCTGAAGCCCCTGGGCAGGTATCATATCAAGGTGTGCATGGGCACTGCCTGCCACGTCAAGCGTTCCTACATCATCATGGAGGAATGGAAGAGGAGGCTCGGGATACAGGAAGGTGATACCACTGAGGACGGCCTCTTCAGCCTCGAGAGGGTGGCCTGTGTCGGATGCTGTGCCTTGGCTCCGGTCATGGTGGTGGGGTCTGACGGGTCCGAGACCTTTTACGGTCACGCCATGACGAGCAAGGTGAATGGGCTATTACTGGAATTCCAGAGGAGGGAAGCGGGCAGGGACCCCCAATGAATCGCCATGGTGCCGTACCAAAGCATACTCCGGGACGCTAGAGAACGCTTCAAAGGGATCGCCGAGAATTCCGTGCCCATCATCATGGTGGGCACGGCCACTTGCGGTTTGGCCCAAGGGGCGAGGGATGTCCTGGTGGCTTTGAAAGAGGAAAGCCGCAGATTGGGCATCCAAGCTGATGTGAGGGAAGTGGGATGCCTGGGCCATTGTTACGCCGAGCCTTTGGTGGTGGCCAAGATGCCTGGAACAGCCCGGTACCTCTACGGCAATGTGACCCCCAACAAGGCTTCTCTTCTCCTCAGGCGTTACATCAGGGATGGAGACCCGTTTCTCGATTTCTTGATGGGATCTCTGGAGCCAGACGACTCAGTCCCACTGGTGTACGACCTACCCAGATTCTACTTCGAGAGGAGGATAATCCTCGATCTGTGCGGCTTGATCGATCCGGAGGACATCGATCATTACATAGCCCACATGGGATACTCTGCCCTCCACAAGGCACTGGCCATGGATCCGGGAGCCATCATCGAGGAGATAAGGAGATCCGGACTGAGGGGGAGGGGCGGGGCCGGTTTCCCCACCGCCCTCAAGTGGGAGGCCTGTCGCACTGTTCTTGCCGACCAAAGGGTCGTGATCTGCAATGGCGACGAGGGGGACCCAGGGGCCTACATGGACAGATCTATCCTGGAGAGCAACCCACATCAGGTCTTGGAGGGGCTGGCCATCGCTGCAAAGGCCGTTGGCGCCAACAGGGGTTATATCTATCTTCGCGCTGAGTACCCATTGGCCATTCGACGGGTGAGAAAGGCCATAGAAGACGCCGCTGCTATGGGGTTTCTGGGTAGGGACATCATGGGAAGCGGTTTTGATTTTCACCTCACGCTTTTTGAAGGTTCCGGGGCCTTCGTATGCGGGGAGGAGACGGCCCTGATAGCCTCCATAGAGGGGGCAAGGGGCATGCCCCGTCACCGCCCTCCCTACCCTTCTCAGCGCGGCCTCAACGGGAAACCGACTCTCATCAATAACGTGAAGACCCTGGCCTTGGTGACCCATGTGATCCGGGACTCGGCTGAGGCTATATCATCGCTGGGCACTGAGAAGAGCAAGGGTACCATGGTCTTCTCCCTCGTAGGAAAGGTCGAACAACAGGGCCTCGTGGAAGTCCCCATGGGGACGACACTGAGGAGTCTGATCTTCGACATATCGGGCGGCATTCAGGACCAGAGGGCCTTCAAGGCGGTGCAGATCGGCGGCCCTTCCGGAGGATGTGTCCCCGAGTCCATGCTCGACACGCCCATAGACTACGAGTCCCTGGGTGGTGCCGGCGCCATGATGGGCTCAGGGGGGATGGTGGTCATGGATGAAGAGGACTGTATGGTTGAGGTGGCGCGTTTTTTCGTGGAGTTCACTCAAGGAGAGTCTTGCGGCAAGTGCACGTTTTGTCGCATAGGGACCAAACAGATGTTGGAGATCTTGACGGACATCACCAAAGGGAGAGGGACCGCAGCGGACCTCTCCCTTCTGAGGGGGCTCGCTGAGGATATCCGAATGGGGTCGCTGTGCAACCTGGGCGGCACTGCGCCCAATCCAGTGCTGACGACCCTCAGGTACTTCGAACACGAATATGCCGCTCACATCGGAGAAGAGAGGTGCCCTGCCCTTCAGTGCAGGGAGCTCATTGCGTATTACATAGTCCCGGACAAGTGTGCCGCCGGGTGCGAGGCCTGCGTGGGGACGTGCCCAACAGAGGCCATCTACACGATGACAACCCGGAAGAAGGCTGTGGACCAGGACAAGTGTGTCAGGTGCGGCGAGTGCGTGGTCGCCTGCCCCCCGGAATACAGGGCCGTTATCAAGATCTCCCCGAGACGGGATGTCCCACCTTCGTTGGAGCCTCCGCCGGGACAGGGAAGCGGGTCCGACAGAGATACACATGAGTGAGGGGCCGCCCTTCGGGGTCAAGAGATCAAAGGCCGGTTCGGCCGTTCGCGGCAAGTCTGGCCATGGAATACCCCTTGGACGAGGGTCACCGCGATGCCTACGGTCAGGATAGTCATAGACGGCCTGGAGGTCGAGGCGGAAGAAGGAAGGAGGCTCCTCGAGGTAGCCCTGGAGAGAGGGATCTTCATCCCGCACTTGTGCTTCCTCCCGGAGCTGGAGGAATCCTATGCAGGATGCCGCCTCTGCCTGGTGCATGTGGAAGGTAAGGCGCGTCCGGTCACCTCGTGCACCGAGCTCGTGCGCGCGGGTATGGTCGTCCAGACCGACACCCCCACTGTCAGGCGGCTCCAGAAGTCGGCGCTCAGGCTCCTCCTCTCCGCTCACCACGTGGACTGCGGCAACTGCTACGCGAACAAGCGCTGCGCCTTACAGGATCTGAGCAAGAGACTCGGTGTCAAGCTCAAGGGTAAGGAGATGCGGGACCTCTCCACCCGACTTCCCCTGGACCAGACCCTGGGCCATGTCCTCTATGACCCCAACAAGTGCATCCATTGCGCCAACTGCGTCCGTATCTCCAGGGCGTTGGGCATCGGCTCCTTCCATTTCTCTCAACGGGGTCTCAAGATGCGGGTGTCGCTCTTTCCCTCTGCGGCCACCCAAGAGGAGCTGGAGCGGTGTATGGGAGTCTGTCCCGTTGGGGCGTTGATCCCGGCGGGTTTTGGGGAGCGACAGGAGAGCGGTATTCGAAAAGAGGTTGCCAAGATGTCGAGCATGGACTAGATTATGCCCTCGGACTCCATGCACTCAAGAGCGCATGCGCGCTACCCAGAGAGGAGTTCCCTGATGGAGGTGGGACCATGAGCGCAAGTACTCCGTTCAAGATCGAGAAAGATGGCCATCTCGCCTGGCTGGTTTTCAATAGGCCGGAGAAAAGGAACACCATGACCCCGGATTTCTTCGAAGGTTTGGCAGAGATCTTCCCCAAGTTCGACTCCGACCCAGAGGTGCGTGTCGTCATCATCAAGGCCGAGGGCAAGAGCTTCACAGCAGGCCTGGAC
Source organism: uncultured Desulfarculaceae bacterium (assembly GCA_964583655.1). Classification (GTDB taxonomy): domain Bacteria; phylum Desulfobacterota; class Desulfocorpusculales; order Desulfocorpusculum; family Desulfocorpusculum; genus CAZOXN01. The sequence continues at coordinate 3,826 of CAZOXN010000077.1, forward strand.
CTAGTGGAGGCACGATCTCTGCTCGAGGCCTCGAGCCCGGATGCCAAGGAGCGGTTGCGCAAGGAGATCCTCCGGCTTCAGGAGAGTCTGAGCGTCATCGAGAGATGCCGAAAACCGGTTGTCGCCGCAATCCACAGCCATTGCATAGGCGGTGGGGTGGACCTCACCAGTGCCTGCGACATACGGATCGCAACCAAAGACGCGATCTTCTCCATAAGGGAGACCAGGATGGCCATGATCGCCGACCTGGGGACACTGCAAAGGCTCCCTTACATCATCGGACACGGTTGGTTCCGCGAGCTCGCCCTGACCGGTAGGGACTTCAGCGCTGCCGAGGCCTTGCAGATGGGGTTCATCACCCATATCTGCGAGGACAGGGCTACCCTGTACGAGGAGGCCCGGCGGCTGGCCATGGAGATCGCCTCTCTGTCGCCTATCGCGGTCCAGGGTGCAAAGGAAGTCATCTTGTTCAGCCGCGACCGCGGTGTGTTTGCCGGACTGGAGTACGTCGCTCAGAAAAACGCGGCAGTCCTTCCGTGCGAGGACCTGATGGAGGCGGTGGGGGCCTTCTTGCAAAGACGCCAACCCGTTTTCAAGGGCAGGTGAGCTGTGACGAGGCCGTGTTCCGTCTCCGAGGCCCTGGCGACCTGCGAGCTCTTCGCCCCCCTGTCGGGAGAAGAGATCGCGTGCATCGAGGGCCTGTGCGAGGTCCAGTTCTATCAGACGGGGGATACTATCTTCTGTCAGGGGGACCGGTGTAACAAGATCTACGTGGTCTCGGACGGCCAGGTCTTGCTGGAGAGGACCTTGGACCTGGGTGCTCGAAAGGCCAAGGTCCCCATAGCCATCCTTGGACCGGGCCGCGCCTTGGGCTGCTGGGCCGCCATATTGGGTGAGTGCCATGTGCTCATGTGCTCGGCCATATGCCAGAGGCCCACTCAGGCGATATCCATGGACGCGTCGGACCTTCGGTCCGCGCTCCTCAAGGACTTGACCATGGGCTTCAAGGTCATGGAGAGATTGGTCCTCCTCTTGCGGGAGCGAATCCAAGGCGCTTACGGGGCCATGGAGAACCTCTGAAGGCCGCAACAGCGAGTTGCATTCGCCTCGTTTGAATCAGGGCGAGAGGCTGCGCAGGGCGGGAGTTCGGCCCCGGAAGCAACGCTTCAGTCATGGATCGACAGGTGGGAGTTGCCGACAAGTCCGGGAAACGGGCCTGGCCATGGGCCAGGACAATAGTCAGAGTGAGGCAGCAGCAGTCGACAGGAGGTGGTCATGTGGGGGATCAAGTCTTTCGGTGCCTATCTGCCCGTCTTCAAGCTGGGTCGGGACGCCATCGCATCCGCCTGGGGGAGGACCTCCCTCGGGGGTGAGAGGAGTGTGGCCAACAACGACGAGGACACAGCCACCATGGCCATCGAGGCGGTGTTCGATTGCTTGGTGGGGATGGAGCGTTCCGAAGTCAGGACCTTGATCTTTGCGTCGACCAGCGCGCCTTACAAGGAGAAGCAGACAGCGGGTCTCGTGGCCACCGCGGCGGACTTGAAGGAGGAACTCACCACTCTGGATTGCGCCAACTCCCTGAGGGCAGGCACCAGCGCCATCAAGCTGGCCTCCGACTCCATGAGAAGCTCCTCCACTGGGGACATCTTGGTGGTGGCCTCGGACTCTCGCTTGGGATATCCGAGGTCCGATCATGAACAGGCCTTCGGAGACGGGGCCGCGGCAGTGCTGCTGGGGAGCGGGAAGGTGATAGCCGAGGTGGAAGGGGCGTATTCCATAGCCAACGAGATGATGGATATATGGAGGAACCCAGAGGACACATACGTGAGGTCATGGGAGACACGATGGGTCATCGGAGAGGGTTACATGGCCAACATGCAGAAGGTCATCTCCGGGATCCTAGGAAAGGCGGGCCTCAAGCCTTCGGAGGTCCAGCGGGCCGTGATACCCGCCCCTGATTCGAGGACGCGCCGGGACATCCTCAGGAGGACAGGCTTCGCCCCAGAACAGGCCACGGAGACGCTCTTGAGCAGTGTCGGCGATTGCGGGACTGCCCAGCCGCTCTTGATGCTGGCTGCGGCCTTGGAGGAGGCGAAACCAGGTGAGCGGATCCTCCTGGCCGCGTACGGGGACGGAGCTGACGCCTTCCTCCTCCAAGTCACGGACGAGATCGAGGCGCTTCCCAAGAGGAGGGGTGTCAAGGGACACCTGGCATCGAGACTCCCCTTGGCCTCGTACGAGAGGTACCTGAGCTACCGTGGGATACTCGATACAGTGCCAGGAGAACCGTTCAGGCTCCTCCCATCTGCAACGGCCTCTTGGAGAGATCGCGAGGCCATAGTGCGTTGTTACGGAAGTCGCTGCAGGCGATGTGGAACCGTCGCCTATCCTATCCAGAGGGTCTGCTACTCCTGCAGGACCAAGGACGACTTCGAAAAGGTCCGCCTGTCGGACCGGCGTGGCAAGGTCTTCACCTTCTCCCTGGACAACCTGGCCGGGAGGAGCGACGATCCGGTGGTGGTCCAGACCGTGATGGAGATGGACCTGGATGGAGCTCGTTTTTACTGCATGATGACGGATTGCATCCCTTCGACGGTGAAGGTCGGGATGCCGGTTGAACTCACCTTCAGGAGGCTCTACGAGGGGGGCGGGTTCCACAACTACTTCTGGAAATGCAGGCCGGTGAGAGACGGAGGGATATGAGAGATGGAAGGGATCAGGGATAGGGTGGCCATTGTCGGGATGGGCTGCACCAAATTCGGGGAGCGTTGGGATGTGGGGCTCAATGACCTGGCCATCGAGGCCGCGTACGAGGCTTACGAGGATGCCGGGATAGGGCCAGAGGAGATCCAGGCCTGTTACTTGGGGACATGCATGGCCCCCCTGATCGGGGTCGCCGGCACTGTTGCGGCCGATGCCCTCAAGCTGAGAGACATCCCCATCATCCGCAACGAGAACTGGTGCGCCACCGGCCACATCGCATTGATCGAGGCGTTCATGGCCGTGGCCAGCGGTGTCTTCGACGTGGTTATGGCCCTTGGGGTGGAGAAGCTGAAGGATACCGGGTTCCCTGGCCTGGGGACAGGCCGTGGGACTCACCCGGTCTACGAGGCTAGGAGGACCTCCCCAGGTAGTTTCGCCTTGATCGCTACACGTTACTTCGAGACGTATGGCCTCAGCCCTGAGAAAGGCAGGGAGCTACTGGCAAAGATCGCGGTCAAGAACCACGCTAACGGTAGCCTCAACCCCAAGGCCCACTTCAACAACACCATCACCATGGAGCAGGCCCTGAAGGCCCCTATCATCGCGTGGCCGTTGGGCCTCTTCGATTGCTGTGGGAACAGCGACGGGGCAGCAGCAGCCATCATCACAAGGGCGGACATGGCCAAGAGCTTCAGGGAAGATCCCATCTACGTCAAAGGATTCGGGGTCTCCATGGACTCCATGCTCCCCCATCTTCGACCCGAATTCGGATGGACCAGCTTCAATGCCCTGGTGAACTCCTCCAGAAAGGCATATGAAATGGCCGGGATCAAGAGCCCACGCGAGGAGCTGGACATCGCCGAGGTCCATGATTGCTTCACCATAACCGAGATGGTGATCTACGAGGACTTCGGATTCAGCCAGAGGGGGAAGGCCAGGGAGGACATCGAGGAAGGCGTCTTCGAGATGGGGGGTAAGCTCCCAGTGAATACGGACGGTGGTCTCAAGTGCTTCGGCCACCCCATCGGGGCGAGCGGTATTAGGATGACGTATGAGGTCTACAAACAGCTCCAGGGCAAGGCACAGCGGCCCGAACGGCAGATAAAGAACCCTCGCAGGGGTCTGTCTCATACCTTCGGCGGGCCTCCCCAATTGAGCGCGGTGGCCATCTTCGGAAACGAGAAGGGTTGAACAACGATACGGCGCGCCTCGCGCGGCCGGCCTCGCTGCCGGTTCATTGATCTCCTCTTGGGCATCCAGTGGGGTCCGAAACCAGGGAGGTCCTTTGGCCTATTCCATCTACCTCCTGGTTATCGAACGCAGACCCTCACTCCTGGGGAGGCAGCCCTTTGTACCGCGGGTCTTGAGCCCTCCCTTGCACGCTGTATCGGGTCCGGCACGACGCGGCTATTCCGGGACGATCAATACATGACAGGCCACAAGACCTCTGGAGGTGCCTCATGGGTTACCGTTTCTTGCAATGCGAGAGGAAGGAAGCCCTGGCGATCATCACCCTGAATCGCCCTGAGAAACGCAATGCCCTCTCCGTGGCGTTGCGTGAGGACATCGTGAAGTGCCTGGGGGAGCTGAGTGCCGATGAGGCGGTAAGGGTGGTGGTGCTCACGGGTGCAGGGTCTTCCTTCTGCGCCGGGTTCGACCTCGGCGAACTGGCAGCAGGCGACATGGAACGGATCTTCGCCGAGGCCAGGGCATATCACCAAGCGGTCTATACGTTTCCCAAGCCCATCATCGCTGCCGTCAATGGACCAGCCTTGGCCGGTGGGATGGATCTGGCCATCATGTGCGACGTGCGAATCGCCTCGGAGGTGGCGAGCTTCGGGCAGCCCCAGGTGCGCATGGGGGTTGTGGCCGCCTATGACCTCCTCCGGACGGTCCTTCCCCAGGCTGTGGCCAGGGAGCTGTGTCTCACGGGCCGCCGCATGGAACCGCAAGAGGCCCTCAGGCTCGGATTTGTCAGCGGAGTCGTTTCTCCTGACCGGCTCATGGAGGAGGCCGTGGGCGTAGCCAAGGTGGTAGCCGAGAACCGGGCGTGCCTTTCCGCCAAGGCACAGTTCGTCAAGGAGCAGCCACTGCTCTTTGGTTGAAGCCCGGGGAAGTGGTGGAACAAGGGCTGTCCCCGCGTAAGTGATCACGGGGTGGTGGCGTTTCTCGGAGCGGCTTGGCGGAGGCGCTTT
>CAZOXN010000078.1:0-8717 GCA_964583655.1 uncultured Desulfarculaceae bacterium
CCCCTAGGCCGCACTTAGTTTGCGGCCAGGGGGATCCTCCACCAGTTGCCTCCCAAGATTCACTGCGCTGATCCTTCTGGCGGTCATGGCTGCTGGCCAAAGACACCAGGCCGGAGGTCAAGGGGCTCCACCGGGGTGATTTCGTGGGACAATAAGTCAGTTTTATCAATAGCTTATTTTACAATGCTTTATGCTTTTTTGGATGCCTATATTGGCCCATGGATTGACGGCAGGCTCCTCCCTGGTGTAAAATACTCCCATCGCCCGGCTCCACTTTGGGAGGTCCAGCATCATGTTCAAGGTAGGAGACTTGGCTGTCTATCCGGCCCACGGTGTAGGGGTGATCCAATCCATAGAGAAGAAACAGATCTTCGGCAACGAACAGAAGTTCTACATCTTGAAGATCCTGGACAACGGCATGACCATAATGATCCCCACGGACAATGTGGAGAACGTTGGCCTTCGGCAGGTGATTGACCCTCAAGAGATCCCCAAGATCTACGAGATACTTCAGGAGCGGGACATCGATATAGACACACAGACGTGGAACCGCCGGTACAGGGAGTACACAGAGAAGATAAAGACCGGCTCGGTCTACGAGATCGCCGAGGTGCTTCGCGACTTGGTCTTGCTCAAGTACGACAAGAATCTCTCATTTGGGGAACGGAAGATGCTGGACATGGCCCGCAACCTCCTCATAAAAGAGATATCCGTCGCCCGGAACACTGAGACCACCGTGGTGGAGCAAGAGATCCATCGTCTCTTCGAGATGTGAACCACGGTCCCACCTTGCCTGCAGCGATAGGGGTCCATGACACCTCGCACCTTAGCCTTGATCCCAGCGGCCGGGGAAGGTCGCAGGTTCGGAAGGCCCGAGGGCAAGCAATTCGTCGCCTTGGCGGGGATCCCTCTCCTGGCTCAGACATTGACGCCTTTCCAGCGCTCCGCCTGGATAAAAGAGATCGTCCTTGTGGTACCAGGTGCTGCTGTCGAACGGGTGTGGGTCGAGATCGTCCAGGCCCACGCGATCCACAAGGTCAAGAAGGTGGTCCCGGGCGGTAAACGGAGACAGGACTCGGTGCGCCATGGCCTGGAGGCAGCGGGCCCTTCTTGGGATCTGGTCCTCATACACGACGGGGCACGCCCATTGGTAACGGATGAGATGATCTCCCGATGTGTGCAAGAGACCCAAGCCAGGGGGGCGACCTTCATGGGGGTCCCAGCCATAGACACCATAAAGCAAGTGGACGGGGCGGGAAGGGTCGTAAGGACCCTCGAGAGGGAGAGGCTTTGGATGGTCCAGACCCCACAGACCTTTCGTTACCAACTCATCGTGGGCGCCCACAGGCAGGCAGAGCAAGACGGGTTCACAGGGACCGACGATGCCTCCCTGGTGGAACGCCTGGGCCACGAGGTCTGGGCCATCCCTGGCTCGTACGATAACATCAAAGTGACCACCCACATGGATCTCTCCTTGGTCGAAGGGATCCTGGCCCGGAGGGCAGCGATGGGGGATGGTGGATGAACCTGCGTGTCGGACATGGATACGATGCCCACAGATGGGTTGAGGGGAGACCCCTGGTGCTGGGTGGAGTGGACATCCCGCACCCAAGGGGTCTTCTGGGACACTCGGATGCAGACGTGATCCTCCATGCTATATGCGACGCCATTCTTGGGGCCTCGGCCTTGGGCGACTTGGGGAGTCATTTCCCGGATACTGACCCGGAATACGCAGGGATATCGAGCCTGATCCTCTTGGAGAGGACAGCCCAGATGGCTCGACGCCGAGGGTGGGAGGTGGTCAACGTGGACGCCACAGTCATCGCCCAGAGCCCGCGTCTGGCCCCTCATATCCCGCGGATGGTGGCTGTGATAGCTGGTACCCTGGGCCTCCGCTCATCCCAGGTGAACTTGAAGGCCACTACCACTGAGGGGATGGGGTTTGTAGGGCGGGAAGAAGGGATCGCAGCCCACGCAGTGGTCCTACTCAGGGAGGTCACCCAGGACAAGATATGAGGATGATTGGCCCTGTGCTCTCGCGGGCATAGGATTTCATGCGGTTCGAGGCGGCAGGCACAGAGAAGATGAGGATCATCATCATGGGCGCTGCGGGCAGGGATTTCCACAATTTCCAGGTGGTATTCCGTGACGACCCAGGGGTGGAGGTCGTGGCCTTCACCGCCGCGCAGATCCCAGGCATAGACAACCGCCTTTACCCCTCCGCCCTGGCCGGTTCCTTGTACCCGGAAGGGATCCCTATCTTGCCTGAAAGCCACCTCCCCAAGCTCATCCTGGAACATCGCGTGCAACAGGTGGTCTTGGCTTACAGCGACATATCCCACGAGGAGGTCATGCATCGGGCATCCCTTGCCATGGCCTGCGGCGCCGATTTCTTGATCCTTGGCCCTGAACGGACGATGCTCCGGGCCAAGGTCCCTGTGATCTCGGTCTGCGCCGTACGGACAGGCTGCGGGAAGAGCGGGGTCACGGAACTCATATGGGAAGTCCTCAACAGACGATCCGTTAGGGCCGTGGTCCTGCGACACCCCATGCCGTACACGGACCTCTCCAGGATGCGGGTGGAACGTTTCTCCACCGTAAGGGACCTGGATCGTTATCATTGCACCGTAGAGGAACGAGAGGAATACGAGCATTTCGTGTCCAAGGGCATCGTGGTCTACGCGGGAGTGGACTATCAAGCGATCCTCAAGGAGGCCGAGAAGGAGTCCCAGGTGATCCTTTGGGACGGTGGGAACAACGATTTTCCCTTCCTCAGGCCGGATCTGGAGATAGTAGTGCTCGACCCCCACAGGCCAGGGCATGAACGTCTCTATCACCCTGGCGAGGTGAATCTCCGAAGGGCGCATGTGCTGGTCATCAACAAGTTGGACAGTGCCAGGCCCGAGGACGTCCGAGATCTCGAGGCCTCCATCGCACAACTGAATCCCTCGGCCACTGTGATAAGGACCGCCTCCAGGATCTTGGTCCAGAGCCCCGAGGAGATCCGGGGTAAGAGGGTCCTTGTGGTGGAAGATGGCCCTACCTTGACTCACGGCGGCATGCCCTTTGGGGCCGGGGTCCTGGCTGCCAAGATGCATGGTGCTGCGGAGATAATGGACCCAAGGCCGTATGCCTCGGGTTCCCTCCAAGGCGTGCTGGAGTCCTATCCCCATCTGCGACTCGCGCTGCCAGCACAGGGTTACTTCCCGGAACAGCTCCGGGACCTGGAGGCCACTATCGCATCGACCCCTTGTGACCTCGTCTTGGTGGCCACACCCATCGATCTGTCCCGGCTCATAAGCATCCGTCAGCCCGCCCTAAGGGTCACTTATCGCATCGAGGAGTTGGGGGAGCCCACCATCGAGAAGGTGGTGTGGGATTCCCTTGAGGGCTCCAGTTTGCTTTCCCATGGGTCCTCCACAGGGGGCGGCCAAGACGCGGAGGGCACCCCGCAGGTCTTCCCTAAGCCGTGGAGCTAGCGATGGATCGCGAGACCGCTTCTCCCTGCATCCGGGTAAAGCCACCTGGCCCCAATGCGCTGAAGTGGGCTGCCTTTCACCAGCGTCACGCCAGTCACTCCACATACTTCTATGACTTCGTGTGGGATCGATCCATGCCTGCCATAGGTCCCTTCTGCACCGATGTGGACGGCAACGTGATCCTGGATTTCGTGAGCCATGTGGCCAGCAGCCCGCTGGGATACAATCACCCTGGGCTTGTCCATCTCTCCATGAGCTTGGCAGGCATCGATCCGGACCGGTATGCCGGGACCGATTTCGTGGGCGGCTTCGGCCCAGATCCCGAGTCGTGCCCTGTGCCAACGCCTTCCCATCTCCATCACAAGCTCGTGGAAATCACTCGTCCTTTCGGCTTCGACACCGCCTTCTTATGCAACTCCGGGGCCGAGGCCGTGGAAAACGCCATCAAGGTCTGCTATCACCACAGGAGGAACTTCGGGTACGGGTTCTGTTTCACAGGGGCATTTCATGGCCGAACCCTCGGTGCCTTGTCCCTCAACCGGAGCAAACGAGCTCACAGGAACTGGTTCCCCACCATACCGAGGATCGTGGAGCTGCCCTTCTGCCGCTGTCGTGGGCCTTGCGAGTGCGGCTGGCTGGTCACCACCATCCGGAGAAAAGGGAGGATGAGCCGCTTGGCTCAGATCCTGGACCCGGAGATAGGGATAGTGGACCCTCAGGAGGTGGCGTACATCATCATAGAGCCGGTGCTCGGTGAGGGGGGCTATGACCTCCCAGCCACGGGCTTCATCTCGGAGGTCGGGAAGATCGCAAGGGAAAACAATATCCCGCTCATCTGCGACGAGATCCAGACAGGATTGGGCCGCACAGGGCGCTGGTGGGCTTCTGAGCACTTCGACATAGTCCCGGATCTCATCGCCGCGGCCAAGGCCTTGAGGGTCGGGGCCACCCTCGGCCGCCGCGAGATGTTCCCAGAAGAGCCCATGAGGATATCGAGCACATGGGGGGAGGGCAATGCCATTGCCTCGGCTGTGGGATACAGGACCATCGAGATCATAGAGAGAGAGGACCTCCTCCGCAACGCCCGGGAGATGGGTGTTTATTTCCTAGAAGGGCTCTCGGCCCTTCAGGAAAGGCACCCGATTATCTTCGACCCCAGGGGTTTGGGGCTGATGCTCGCCTTCTCGGTGGAGAGCGAGGAGTGGCGCAACAGGATCCTCCGGCTGGCGTTCCAGAAGGGACTCCTCCTGCTGGGATGCGGTTTCGAGACCGTGAGGATCCTCCCACCCTTGGACGTGAGAAAGAGGGAGATCGACCTGGCACTGAATATCCTGGATGGAGTCCTGGCGGAGGTCACCCCATGATGGCCATGGATCGAAGGCGGTGCGGCCGGTATCCTTGCAAGTTCAAGGTCCGGTTCAGCAGTGCGCGTCACCTCAAAGATCAATTTATCACCAACATCGGTTACGAGGGGCTCTTCCTGGAGACCTTTTACCCGCTGGATATCGGCTCTCTGGTGGACCTGGAGATCCTCATTGGAGCGGAGGACGACCCTGTGAGCGTCAAAGGAGAGGTGGCCTGGGTGCGCCACCCCTCCGAAGGGGGTCAGGCTGGGATGGGGATCCGGTTCACGGAGTCCTCCCCGGAACTGCACCGGCGCATGGGGGAGATCCTCAAGGGGGCAACGCCGAGCCCTTCTGACTGAAAATGGGGAATCTCGGCGGTGATCCGCGTTAACCACCTGGAGGTCGTGCACGGGTCATGGGGCCCTGTCCATGGCCTCGAAGAGCCTTTGGACGTCCTGCTCATTCTGGCAGGCCTCCCACAGTCTCTCACAGAGCGATCTCATCTCCCCTGGGGTTTTGGCCCGAAAGGATACCGTGATCTCCTTGGCCTCGAAGAAAGGAGACGGTCGGACGGATATGGTCCTGGGAAGATGCAAGCACGACCTGACGCCATGGAACGCCGCCTCCATGGACGCCAGGTTCGGGTATCTACGTTTCCGGATGTAGGAACGCAAGGAGTTGGTCCTCCAAGGCCGGTCTCGTAGGTCATCCTGGATGATCTCCATGACCTGCCTTTCCCGCAGGAACTCTGCAGGCGAGATCCCATCGCGGAGGCAGATCTCATGGATGAGCCCCAGGAACTCCCTCAGTAGGTTCTCCCCCAGGTGAAGGCGGTCCAGCAAAGGGGCAAAGGCCGCCTGGTCCTCGACTGACCATTCGGCGATCCTCAAGGCGTTGGCCAAGGAGCATCCGTTCCTGATCATCTCCCTCTTGAGCGCTCCATGGAGAGAGGCCACTCTCAGATAGTCCTCCAAGAGCTTCGGTGCCGGCTCGAGCCCGAGCGCAGGCATGGCCTTTTCCACCACTTGTGCCCGAGACCAGTTCCATCTCCCCATCAACATCTCCAGGACACACGCCTGTTCCGCCCAGTTGAATCCCCGGGTGAACCTGTTCTCGTGGAGGGTCTCCAGGAAGAGCTTCTCTTCTGGGGTCTCTCGCCCCAGGACCTCTACATCCATCTCCTTCATGCACTGGTGAGAACAGAATTCCACCCTCAGAAAACCGCTAACTATCCTGTAGCGTGAATTCAGTGACTGCACCCTCGGCCGGACCAGGACCCCTGCCGACCGAATGGAGCTGTGCAGGGCCCTCAAGTCCCTCTGGAAGCTGGACCTGAAGGTCTCATCACCTAGGTCCATAGCCTCAATGGGGATCCGTAAGCAACGCCTGGACATCCCTGCCCTCCGGCTCTCCTGACGCTATTCGCTGGCACAGCTGCGCCATCTCTTCCTTTCCCCTTTTCCTGGCTCCATTTGCGACGATGGCACACTTGATCCTCAACTCCCTCATCACGGCCTCCCTTTGACCGCTGGAGAGGGCAGACCCTTGCAGGAGCCTTGCCAGTGCCGCCACGCGGAAGCGATCGAGACCCCAGTGTGTCCTGGAGAGTTGGTCCGGGTGCCCTCCCCTCTTCACGATGAGCCTCTCTGGGAGGAAGATCACCGGGTGCTTGGACGTTATCCGAAGCCACAGGTCGTAATCCTCACACGCTGGCAGGTCCTCGTCGAATACGCCCACCTCGCTGAACACCCAGCGCCTTATCACGGCCGAAGAAGGGCTGATGATGCACAAGGGCAGGCATCGTTCGAAGACCCATCCCGAGTGCTTCTCGTGCCTCTTGCCTGGATTCACGCGACGACCGTTCCGTATCCAGATCTCGTCCGTGTAACATAACACCGCGTCTGGATGCCCCCTGATCACCTCCATCTGCCTTTCCAGTTTCTTGGGCAGCCACAGATCATCGGAGTCGAGAAACGCCACCCATTCCCCTGAGGTCACCCCTATCCCAAGGTTCCGCGCTGCGCTGACACCTCGGTGCTCGCTCCGAACGTATCTGAGCCTGGGCCCGTAAGGCGCAAGGAGCGCCCCCGTGTTGTCGGTGGAGCCATCATCCACTACCACCAATTCCCATTCCTTGAAGGTCTGGCCCATCACGGAATCCACGGCCTCCTTGACGAAGGGGGCCCGATTGTAAGTCGCGATGATCACGGAGATCAAGGCCATGAAACCCTCCCGGTCCGTCACCGGCGCGCATGTTGCGATCTTACACCGGACAGGCATGGGGGGCCAAGCCGTGGCCCTCCAAGGAAGACTCAAGCCCAATCCCGCAGGAGGCGGTACTGCCCGCCCTCCTGCCGCGGGTGCCCCATCGGCCTCGGTTTGAAGCAAGACTGCCGGACAAGTTACTGCCCCCCAGGTCCAGCTGTTCCGACAGAATCCACGAGCTGGTTGACCACGGTGCCCATTTGGTATATGTGCTGAGTGAGGGGCCTGGTCGCGCGCTGGCCACGGGTCCCTTGGGACGAAGGGATGAAAGGATGAGATCCGGGAGGAGGTCAGGAGATGAGGCTGGAGATCGTATTCGGGGAAAAGATGCTCCCGGTGGAGCTTCCTGATCATGTGCAGATGGCCCCCGCGGGCCTGGGCACCGGCCTGCCGCCTGTTGCGGACCCGCGGGAAACAATCAAAGTGGCCCTTGAGAGACCCATCGGGCTCCCCCCCATCCATGAGATGGTTCGCCCTGGCTGGAGAGTGACCATAGCCTTCGACGACCCCACAGTCCCCTGCTACTGCCCTGTATGGGAGGTGGGCATCCGTGGCGTTTTGGAGGAGCTGGAAAGGGGCGGAGTCAAGAAGAGGGACATCCGACTCGTCTGTGCCAATGCCCTGCATCGCAAGTTCACCCGCAGGGAACTGGCCCGCGTCATAGGGGCCCCTCTGGTCCAGGAGTTCGGTTACAGGCTTGTGTGTCACGATGCCGAGGACCCGGAGAACTTGGTATACCTCGGGGCCACCGAATCTGGTCACGAGGTGGAATTGAACCGATGTATTGTGGAGTCGGATCTCACAATCTACATCAATACAGTGGTGTGGCGCGGTTTCAACGGAGGCTGGAAGTCCATATGCGTTGGCCTTTCCTCGTATCGCTCCATCAGGTGGCACCACTCTCCTGACTCCATGTCCATGTCCCTGGAGAGGAACCCCATGCATGAGATCCTCGATGAGATGGGGGCCTTCATAGAGCAGCGCATCGGAAAGGGAAGGATCTTCAAGATAGAAACCGTCCTCGCCAACCCGTTGCAGGTCGCCAAGGTCTGGGCAGGGGGGGTCACGGAGACGCGTCAGGCCGCCCTGGAGGTCCTCAAGGGCCAGTTCCAGCCCAGGCGCGAGGTCATGGAGAAGAGGGCGGAGATCATCCTGTACGGCATCCCGAACTGGAGCCCGTATGCAGCGTTCGCCGGAATGAATCCGATCCTCACCCTACTTTCCACCGGCCTGGGATACCTGGGAGGCGTAATCGAGGCCATGGGCAACCCTGGGTGCACCGTCATCCTTGCCACCCCTTGTCCGGATCTCTGGGATGATATTCATCACCCTTCCTACAGGGAGGTCTGGGATAAAGTCCTGTCCCGATCCAGGGACCCTAACGAGATACAAGATCTCTTCGAGGAGGATTTCCTGCACAGACCCGAGTACATATACAAGTACCGATTCTGCTACGGGTTCCATCCCATCCATGGGATCATGGCCACATACCCGTTGAAGAGGCTCAGACACGCCTCCAGGATCTTCGTGGCCGGGGCCGAGGATCCGAGACTGGTCGAACACCTCGGGTTCGAGCCCACACCAACGGTGGAGGAGGCCTTGCGGCGGGCCATGGCGATTCACGGCT
>CAZOXN010000079.1:0-8705 GCA_964583655.1 uncultured Desulfarculaceae bacterium
CATCGACCACCGCGGCGATGACCCCTCCGTGCACCTTCCCGAAGGGCTGCAGGTGCTTCTCCATCAGATCGAGCCTCACGAGGGATGTGCCCCATTGCAGCTCCTGGATCTCCATGGAGAGAAGGGTGAAATAGGGGCACCGGTTCACCACTCGCCGCAAGGTATCCACATAGTCGGGGTTCAGGGTCAACTCGCACATGCAACCAAGTCCCTGTATATCTCCCATGAGGCCCAGCTCATTCGGTTCTCCCACAACGCCAAGGGAGCGACACAAAGGGGCTCATGGGTGGCCGCCCTCCTTTCCCAAGAGACTCACATGAGGGACTCCACGAAAGACTGGACCCTGACATTCAGTTGTTCGACGGAGGCCGGTGTGTCCTCGGCCTCTATCTTCAGGTGCGGTATGCCCCAGGCATCGAGCCGCTCCTTGAGGATCCCGTACTCCATGGCGAAGGCGTCGCAGTACTGTTGGACCACGTAGATGAGGCCCCTTGCACCACTCCTTTCCATCATGTCCCGGATGTAGGATGCCCGCTCTTCGAACGAATAGATCCCTGGGACCGGGACCCTCCGCAGGTACCCCCTTGCCAAGGCCTCGAAGGGATCTCCGTGGTCATCGATAGGTTCGGAGCCGTATCGGGAATTGTGGATAAAGTCGTCGGTGACCACCGTGGCACCGTACCGCCCTGCCATCTTGACGACGTCCACGGCCATGTTGATGTTTATGGCGCTGATCATGAGGGGGACTGACCCGTCCGCGGATCGTGCAGGGGGGAGGGAGTCGAGGAGCTGTTTCATCATGGCGTTATGATCCTCTACCGGCATGACAAGGGCCGCCCCGAACACATAGATGGCCTCCTCAGGGGCGATCCCCGAGCTCGGGCGGGCATCGTAGAACCGGCGAAAAAGGGCCCGGTTCTCGTTGAAGAGGGTGATGGATCGCCACAGGGCCTCTTCCGTGACCCCCTTCCCGGATAGTGCCTCGAGTTCCCTGGCCAACCTCTGTAGTTCCCTGGAGTAATACCTGACCGCGAGGTCGGTGGCTGTGGAAGGGGCCCTGACCAGCCAAAGGTGGGGAAAGACCATCCGGTGCTGCCATATGTCGAACAGGTGCCGATTGGTGTCGCAGACGGTCGCCACCATGACCCCGTCCACGTAGTCGTAGACATGACCGTAGACCTGGCCGGCCACGTTCTTGCTCATCCCGCACAGGTAAGGCAAGAGCTTCGAGCGTTCATCGTAATCGGGATTCCTCTCCTCGATGAGCTGGACAGGCATGGCCCCAGCCGCGTGTATCAACTCCTTGGGGGCCAACCCGTAAAAGCATGCCACGATCTTCCCGCCACCATCCTTGAACTGTCTGCAGCGCTGGTGACGTCGCTCAAATATCTGCCTGAATTCAGATATCACGGCAACCCTCCTTCTGCGTCGCTGAGGTCAAGGCCGCACACTCAACACTCACCTCTTCCTGGCCTCCAGGATCTCCATGAACCCGTCTATCCTCGTCCTGGCCTCCTGCATGTTGAATCCCTCCGCGTCTGCCTGGTCGCCCTCGAAGATGAGGATGGGCAAACCGTGCCTTTCCCTCACCAACTCCACGACCTCGTCTTGGCCTATGGACTGGGGCCGGCAACTACGGTTCGAGAACATCACAAGTCCGTCCACGTCGTATTCCTTGATGGCCCTGTCGAAGTACTGAAACCTCCTCTCGATGGGCATGTTGGTCAAGACGTTGGTGTACTTCTCGGCCAATGTCCTGAATGGCTCCTCCGGATTCAATCTGCCCGAGGCGGTCTTGTTGCCCCAGCTCAGTGCGGTATAAGGTTCCCACACGAAGTTGGCACCCTTCTCCTCGAAATAGGTGATGACCTGGAGGTGGTGCCAGATGGGGATGCCGTTCCAGATGAGACGGAAACGCTCCCCCTCCTTGGCAGGGGTCCTGCCCCCTTGGGCCGCCTCCTCGTACGTCTTGAACAGGGCGTAATAGAAATCCGCTGCGTCCTTCTCCCCCAGCGCGGTGACCAGAGGGAGGATCTCCCCTGCCAGGCTTCGGAAGCTGCAGGGGGAGGGCTTGCGCTTGCGGAGATCCAGGATCTGCCTCCAGTAAAGGCCGGCCATGTCAGAGTGATGCACGGTCTCCTTCAGCCTGTCCATGCTGAAGCGGGATCTGGTGTTGTCCTCGATGAACCTCACCATCTCCCTGATCTGATCCTCGTAGTAGGCGACGTAGTCCGGGTCCCACGGGTCGTCGGTGGCGGGCATGTCCACGTAGAAGGTGGGCTTCTTGAAGTGATCCTCCAGGTAGGCCCACCATGTCACATGGAGACAGCACAAGCTCACGTCCGTCATAAACAGGTCCGGCTCGGGTATGGGCCCGAAGGCGCTCTTGTTGGTCCAGGAGATACCAAGCCCGCATCGCGTGTAAGAGCAGATGGAGCTGGAGAAGGCACGGTCCCTGGCCTCATCGAAGAACTCCCCGGCCTTGCCGATGCCGGCGGCGATGGCAGCGAGGCTCTCAGGATATACGGGATACACGTCCATGGCGTACATGATCTCGATGGGGACAGCGGCGGCAGCAACACAGATGGGGCGTCCCTCCTCCTTTGCCGCCAGCATCCTGCGATAAGAGGCCCCGGCGCTCAGTTTCTTGAGCATGGTCCTGAGATCCGGCTTCTCCTCCTGCTTCTCTGGTCCCTCCATGTCCCAACCTCCTGGGTGTCGATGGTTGTGAAGAACCTCCGCATCGTCCCACGGGACGACTCACGAATGGATGTCCCAGGCTACACCATCCGCTGTCCCAGCGCAATCGATTCAGGCTCGAACACTCCCCCCATGGAGAGGCCCCATAGGTCATCGAATCCATGGAACGGGGTGCCGAGGTTTCGCCTTGCCACGGAAGGCGCAAGAGACCGTGGCGCGGTTCCCTGGCTCTCTGGCAAGGTCTATAATTGGAGAGATGGTTCTCGGATTCGAGGAACGAGCAAGATGCGTGTAGAGGTCCAGTGCTACAGCGGGTACAAGGCCGACGAGCGGCCGGTCAGGTTCCAAATGGGGGGGAGGAAATTGGAGGTCGAGGAGGTAATGGATCGCTGGTACGGGGAGGATCACGAGTACTTCAAGGTCCTGGCGGATGATGGGGCGATCTATGTCCTGAAGCACCATCGGCCGCAGGATTGGTGGGAGCTGATCCAGTATGTCAGGAGCGGGAAGAGTTCGAGACATGATTGATAAGGCTCATCTCTTCCCCCGGCTGGCCATCAACCCTCGGAGATCAATTCCTGGGCTATGATCTCCTTCTGGATCTCGTCGGTGCCGCCGCCTATGCGGGCCAACCGCACATCCCTCCAGTAGCGTTGCACCGGGAACTCCATCATGTAACCGTATCCGCCGTGGATCTGTAAGGCTTCGTCCGTCACCTGGAATGCCATCTGGGCACAGAACAGCTTGGCCATGGAGGCCTCTTTGAGTGGGACTTCCCCCTGGTCGAACCTCCAGGCAGTGTAGTATGTGAGCTGCTTGCCTGCCTCGAGTTGTGTGGCCATGTCCGCCAGCTTGTGCCTGATCACCTGGATATCCGCCAGCCTCTTGCCGAACTGGACCCTCTGAAGGGCGTAATCCCTGGCCATCTCGAGGCACCTCTGGGCGCGCCCCACACAGCTCGCGCATGCCCAGAGCCTCTCCCCCTGCAGTTCCCATATCGCGTGGTAGAAGCCCATCCCCTCTTGTCCCACCAGCTGATCTCCACGGATCGTGCACTCATCGAAGGCAAGCTCCGCGGTGTCTGAGCAGCGCATCCCGAGCTTTCTCAGCTTGCTGGCCACCGAAAGCCCTGGTGTCCCCTTTTCCACTAGGAAGAGGGACATGCCCTTGTGTGTCCTGCCCGCCTCTTCACCGGTCCTGGCCAAGACGAGATAGCAGTCCGCCCTGACCCCATTGGTGATGAACATCTTCCTGCCGTTGAGGACCCATGAGCTTCCCTGCCTCCTGGCCCTGGTCTGGATGGAGGCGAGATCCGAGCCGGCGTTGGGCTCGGTGAGGCAGAGGCAGAAGATCTTCTCTCCCTTGCAAGCAGGTATGATGTAACGCGTCTTTTGCTCCTCTGTGCCGAACTTGACGATGGGGGGCGTGGCCATCTCGCTCTGCACTCCCACGGCCATGCCTATGGCCGCAGAGCCGGCCCACGCCAGGGACTCCCCCAGGACCACCGTGCTCATGTAGTCCGCTTCCTGGCCACCGTATTCCCGTGGAAACCTGATCCCGAGGAGGCCGAGTTCTCCCATGGCCGTGAAGACCCAGTTGGGGAACTCCTCCGCCTCTTCCCACTCCTCCACGTGAGGGGCGATCTCCTTCTCCACGAACCTTCGCACCGTGTTCCTGAGCATCTCGTGCTCTTCCCTGACGAGGGGATGTTTGGCACTCATCTTTCCCATGCTCCTAACGCAAGGGCTTGAAATATGCGATGTCCAAGATGTTGCCTTTCCTCTCTTCTCGAAACACCGCTTCCACCCTCATGCCGATGGAGATGGCATCGGGCTCGACCTCTCCCAGGAGGTGGCAGATCCCGGTGTCTGCCCCGTCCAGTTTGACGATCCCCACCCCATACGGCGCATCCCCGGGCTGGTAGTAATCGCTGTAGGTGTAGTTGACGACCGTGTAGGTGAGGAGAACCCCGGTGGGCGGCAATTCCACCCACTCGGATAGGGTCGCGAGGCAATCAGGACATACGGATCTCGGCGGCATGTAGACCCTTGCGCAACGTCCGCATCGTGTCCCCATGATGCGTTTGTGATCCCTCAGCTCGCTGAAGAAGCGGCTCGCCACCAAGCCGTACCAGTTGTGATAAGGGACGTAGAGCCTTCCATCCACCGCATGGGCCTTGGCCTCAGGCATGGGGTCCCTCCGTGATCCTGAAGTAGATGATGTCAGTGGGTAGGCCCTTCCTCTCCTCTGGGGGCCTCAACACCATCTCCACGTCCATGCCTGCCCTGAGCATGGCCTCGTCCAAGTCCTCGGGCCCGAGGTAATGCGTGAGCTGGACCTCGCCGTCCAACAGGAATGTCCCATGGAGATACGGCTCTGGCTTTATCTGCCCGGTCTCGGGGTCCATCTGGGGGTAGATCACCCTCTCCCAGTCCAACAGTTTCCCCTTGCCAGAGAGGGTGAACCACCCTTGGGGGAACTCCGGGGTCCTGGTGTAGCAGGCCGCACAAACGATCCTCGGGGGCATGAGGACCCTGTGACATCCGGGACATCGAACGGCCCAGAGCCTCCCGTTTTCCTTGAGCTCCGTGAGGAGCCTACCCAGGTACGGCCCAGCGGACCAGCGGAAACGGATCTGCAGGATTCTCTCCTGTCCCAGGGGCTCTTGGCCTTTCTCCATGGCGTGACCTCCTTCAATCCTTGACGGCCGACAGCAGGTGGGCCACGGTCCATCCGCTGCCACCCCAGGAGGTGGAGAACCCCAGGGTGGGTCTCCTGGTGATCTGGCGTTCCCCCGCATCCCCCCTGAGCTGGAGGGCCGCCTCTGCCACCCGGATCAGGGCCGTCGCCCCTATGGGATTGGTGCAGACCACCCCCCCAGATGGGTTGACCGGGAATCCCCCGTTGAAGTAGAAGCGCCCTTCTTGCTCGAGCCTCCATGCCGTTCCCTTCTCGCAGAACCCGTAGGCCTCCAGCCATTCCAGCTCTGCCCAGGTGGAAGGGGCATAGATCTCGGCCACGCATATCTGCTCCATGGGCCTGTGGATGCCGTTGCGCCGGAAGAGGCGCGAGGCGGCCATCTCCAGATCGGCCACGCTCGGCCTGCC
Source organism: uncultured Desulfarculaceae bacterium (assembly GCA_964583655.1). Classification (GTDB taxonomy): domain Bacteria; phylum Desulfobacterota; class Desulfocorpusculales; order Desulfocorpusculum; family Desulfocorpusculum; genus CAZOXN01. The sequence goes on from CAZOXN010000079.1 coordinate 5,808, forward strand.
GCCCCTGACATAGAAGGCCTCCTTGTGGACTGTGATCCAGTCCTTGACCCATACGGGCCTCCTCCTGGTCTTGGCGGCCTTCTCCTCGCAGGTCACCACCATGGCACATGCCCCTTCGGAGGTGGGGCACATGTCGAGTTGACGCAAGGGCGGGATGAGGTAAGGGGAACGCATCACCTCATCGATGGTCCTGAGTTCCAGCCTCAGGTGGGCGTGGGGGTTTCGACGGGCGTGCTCGGCCGCCCTCAGCCTCACCATGGAGCCTGCTTCCTCAGGCGCACCTGCCTCCCGCATGTAGTGGCGTGCCTGTCTCGCAAAGTATCCTATGGCCCCGGTGGTGAGCCACCTGATCCAGAGGGGATCGGCTACAGTCTTCAGGCCAGCCCTGGTGTCCCCCTCGTACTGCTTCTCGAAACCTATGGCCATGACCGTATCGAAGGCGCCTGAGCTAACGAATTCGAAGGATACGCACGCGAGGGTCCCGCCGGTGGTGCCGCCTGTTGTCACCCTTATGCCTGGCTTGCCGACCGCACCGATGAAGTCGGCCTGCCACATGTCTTGCTGATACCTCCCTTCGAAGAGCTCCATGTTGCCCACCACGAAGGCATCGACGTCCTTGATGGAGAGATCGGCGTCCTCGAGGGCGGCCCTCACGGCCTCTGTGCAGATCTCGCCTATGTTCACGTCAGGGCGTTTGGAGCGGTGGTGGGTCTGGCCTATGCCCACGATGGCGGCCCTCCGTGCCATATCAGAACCCCCTCTCCAGGACGATGACGCATTGGTGCTGACCAGCCGGCCCAGAGGTACCATGGGCCAGGGCGAGGAGGGGCTCAGTGTGGACCGTCCGCTCGCCTGCCTCGCCTCTGAGCTGCCAGAATGCCTCTATGACCCTATTGGCCCCTGCCACGTACCTTGGGACCCCTGCCAAGAGCCCCCCTGAGGGGTTGACGGGCAGATCTCCACTCCTCTCTGTCCTGCCGTCCCTGAAGAGCTCTGCGGCCTGGCCCCTGGGGCAGACACCCACCCCCTCCATCCAGAGGAAGAGCTGGTAGGAGTAATGTTCGGAGAGCTCGAACAGTTGGATCTCTTTGGCCGGGTCGCCTATCCCTGACATCCTGTAAGCGTCTTTGGCGGCTCGAACAAGTGCCTCGGGCTGTGCCAGGTCCCTGTCCCCGAGGTTGTGAGGCTCGTAGCACGAACCGATCCCCTTGATCCACACGGGCCTGTCTGTGAGCTCCCTTGCCCTGTGCTCCTCAGCTATGATCAAGGCGCAGGCCCCGTCGCACACCGGCTTCCTGTCGTGCACGGTCAGGGGAAAGGAGAGGACCTCAGAGGCCAGGACCTCATCCACCGTCACCTGTCCAGCATGGGAGACCCATGGGTTGGCCGTAGCCGCGTTACGCTCCCTTGCCACCACCTCTGCGAGGTCCTCCCTCTTGATGTTGTGTTTGGCCATGTAGCTCATGGCCTGGAGGGCTGCGGCCTGGGTGAAATCCAGGCCGATGAGTTGCTGATACGGGGCGTCGAAGGCGAAGTTCTCTATGGCGGACGGGTCGAGGACCTGTGTCTCCTTGCAGCAGGCAGTGACCAGCACTGTCCTTGCATGACCTGACAGGACCTTGAGGTAACCCAGGAGCACCGCGTTGGCCCCGTCCTGGGTCACCTTGGCCTCACCTGGCCCCAGATGGGCGCCGGACACCTCACCGTGCTCTATGTCCGAGAGGGTCTTGCCGTCCCAATGGTCCGAGCTGCAAGTGACTATCTCGTCGTACCCATCCCGGAACGGAAGCCCGGCCTTCTTCAGCACCTCCTCCACTGCCAGGTACGTTAGCTCATGAGGCCGCCACTCGGGATGGTCGCGAAACCTCGTCTGGGCCGCGGCGACGATTCCAACGCGCATCCCAACCCTCCTTTGCACTGTTGGCCAGGGGGAACGCTCGGTTCAAGGGGTCGACGATGCTCCAGAGAGGAGGAAGTGGTCCCCTTGGCCGAGCGATGTTTGCGGGATAAGATACCACGAAATGCCGCCCAGTCAACGGGACAAGAAAGGCCGCGGGGATGGATTCGGCCCCGCGGCCCCATGGCACAGCCGGTGGATCGAGCCTCTAGCCCCTCCCGAGGATGGCCACGCTGCACACACTCATGGCCGGTATGCCGCCCAGGTTGTGGGTGAGGCCGAACCGCGGGTTCTTGATCTGCCTCTCTCCGGCCCGCTCCATGAGCTGACTGTAGACCTCGTAGAGCATCCTGAGGCCGGATGCCCCTATGGGATGGCCGAAACACTTGAGACCGCCATCTGACTGACACGGGACCTTGCCGTCGAGGTCATAGAAGCCGTTCATGATGTCCTCGATGGCCTTGCCCTTGGGAGAGATCTGCAGGTCCTCGTATGTGGAGAGCTCGGTGATGGAGAAGCAGTCGTGGACCTCCATCATGCTGATCTCCTCGCGCGGGTTCTTTATGCCCGCCTCTTCGTACGCGAGCTGCCCTGCCCTGTATGTGGTCTCCACATGAGCGCCGTCCCAGTTGGTGTAGAGCAACTCCTCCCCCGAGGTCACGGAGATCTGGAGGGCCTTCACCATGACCGGGTCCTTCTTCAGGCCCCTGGCGATCTCGGGGGTGGTGACTATGGCCGCTGCTGCCCCGTCGCTCACTCCGCAGCAGTCGAAGAGCCCGAGGGGATAGGCGATCATCGGGGCGTTGATGATCTGCTCCTCTGTGACCTCCCTTCGAAGGTGGGCCTTGGGGTGCTTGGCGCCGTTCTTGTGACTCTTGGCCGATATGTGTGCCAAGGCCCTCTTGCCCACATCAGGTGGGATGTTGTGAAGGGAGAAGTAGCGCGTGGCCAGCAAGGCGAACATCCCAGGGGCAGTCCCGTTCCAACCAGTGAGGACCTGA
>CAZOXN010000080.1:0-8670 GCA_964583655.1 uncultured Desulfarculaceae bacterium
CCCTGGGGTCATGCGATAGACGACCAGGGGGACCTTCTCCACCAGGGTCCTGAATTTTTCCTCGGAGTCGCGCAATTGCCTTGTGCGGGTCTGGACCTCCCTCTCGAGGTTCTCGGCGTAATCCTTCATGCGTTGCCGTGAGGCCTCGAGATAGCCCACCATGTTGTTGAGGGCCCGGGCCAGTCGGCCCATCTCGTCGCTGCCATGCACCGGCATGTAGAGCCTGTCGCCCGAGACGATCTCCGCTGCCCCCTGCACCATCTGGCGGATGGGAGATAGGAAGCGCTGTACTACGATCCAGACCACCAAGGTGGCGAGTACCAGGGCTATGACCTCCACAATGGTCATCTCGGTCCTGTATCGGCCCAGGAGGGCCAAGGTGGGGCCCCTGTCGATGCGGATCTCCACAAGGGCCACGACCTGACCCGAGAAGTCCCTCACGGGCCCGATAAGGCAAGAGGAATCCTCTTTGTTGGGCATGGGGATCTTCAACACCGTGGCGGGGCGGGCCTGGAACTCCTTGAAATCCGAAGGGCTCAGGACCGTGGGACCCTCCACGGTGGAGGCGAGTATGCCTAGGCGGTCCACTCCTTCCACATCCGGGGCATAGATGGTCAGGTCGCAGCCGTACTTATCCTTGAACTCCTTGGCGAAGGGATGGCCGAAGGAGAATCCGATCTCCACCGTGCCGACGAGGGCCCCTTCTCTCTCCACAGGGACGACACCACGTATGCCGTAACCCGTGGGTCCCCACTCGATCCCGCCCACTGCGCGCCGGTTCTCAACCGCATGAAGGATGGTCCTTCGATAAGCGGCCATATCCTCGCCATGGCGCTCCGGGCGATGGATGCGCAAAAAAGAGACGGCCGGCGGGACATGGAGGTGGACCTGGCGCACGCCGAAGTCATGGCGGAGTCTTTGGTACATGGGAGCCAGGTGCTCCATGAGGGCGGTCTTGTCCCTGCGGGCAAAGAACTCCTGGACGTGAGGGTCCAAGGCCACGGACCACGCCAGACCAAGGGCCTGGTCTCGTTTGGCTTGGATCGCCTCGAGGAATTGCTGGTAGTGAGACTCCAGCGTGCGGCGTTCGCTCAGATGGATGAGGGCCTGCTGGGAGCGAAAGGCGATCCAGACCAAAACGGTGGTCCCGAAAAAGGAGATGAGCAGGAATGCCGCGAGGAGCCTCCACTTCAGGCTCACGTCACCCAGGCGCATGTCTCATGCCCCCGAAAGTACTCCTGTGCTGGGAAGTTGTGGGCTGCACGCCCGAGCATGACCCCTGGAGTCATACGGCCTGACTGAGTTTATAGATTGTTTGACACAGGAACGCAAGGCCGGCCTTAGGATGTCGCGTTGGGCGGGTCTTGGGGAAAAGGAGTGTGAGGCCACTCCTTGGGCCAAACTGGAGCCGTCACTTATCCGCGGTCCTGAGCCAATGGTCGGTTCTTGCCTGCCAGCGATCCTTTGCCACGAAGGACATACGACAGGCAAATGGCACGAAATTGACAGAACAAACCTCGCCCGTATCGAACAGGGATGACCTCTAATGCCTGCCCGGCCCACTCTTGGCGCCTCGCGCCTTGTAAAAGGCCACCATCTGCCTGCAGGTGACTGGTCTTATTCTTCCGGCATTTCCGGCCTGCCCGAAGGCTATCATCCGCTCCGTGCAGACCCTCTTCATGGCTGAGCGAGCCTCTGCCAGGTACTCCCGCGGGTCGAACTTCTCCGGCGACTCCGCGAAGAACCTGCGGATCGCCCCTGTCATGGCCAGCCGGTTGTCGGTGTCGACGTTGATCTTTCTCACACCATGTCTTATACCGCGCTGGATCTCGTCGACAGGGACCCCATAAGTCTCCTTCATCTTTCCGCCATACCTGCGGATGACCTCCAGGAGCTCCTGCGGCACGCTGGACGACCCGTGCATCACCAGGTGGGTGTTGGGGAGGCGCCTGTGTATCTCTTCTATGAGGCTCATGACCAGGACCTCCCCAGTGGGTGGCTTGGTGAACTTGTAGGCCCCATGGCTGGTCCCTATTGCCACGGCCAGGGCGTCCACCCCCGTGTCCCTCACGAACTGCTCGGCCTGGGCTGGGTCTGTCAGGTGCCTCCTGGCCTCATCTCCTGTGAGGCCAGCCCCATGGCCGTCCTCGACACCCCCTAGGGTCCCTATCTCCCCCTCCACCGTTACCCCCCTTGCATGGGCCGCCTTGACCACCCGCCTCGTCACCTCGACGTTGTAGTCGTAGGTGCTAGGGGTCTTGCCGTCCTCCATGAGGGAGCCGTCCATCATGACGCTTGTGAAGCCCTGTTTGATGGCGCTCAGACAGGTCTCGGGGGAGTTGCCGTGGTCCTGGTGCATGGCTATGGGGATCTGGGGATGGAGTTCTGCCGCGGCCAACATGAGGTGACGCAGGTATGCGTCGTTGGTGTACTTGCGAGCGCCCCTCGAGGCCTGGATGATGACGGGTGAGTCTGTCTCCAGGGCCGCCTCCATTATGGCCTGGATCTGCTCCATGTTGTTGACGTTGAAGGCGGCCAGGCCGTAGCCGTTTTCCGCCGCGTGATCCAGCAGGATCCTCATGGGCACGAGCATCTCGGCCTCCCTTCGGTTTGTTCTGCCGGCAGACACATCTCCGCCGCACCCAGGCCAAGGCTCATGGCCCAGGCGATGATGAGTATAAGGACAAAGCCCTCTGGCGTCAAATCGAGGGGCACCCCCCAGCCTGATGGGAGCGACGGGTTCCATGTGTCGGGAAGGTCGTCTACAGGAGGAAACCGCCCCTTTGGAGGTCGCCGCCGGCCATCGACCACGGGCCTCTCCGTTCCTCGTGCGGGCCCCGGAGGGCCGCTCCCCGGATCTCGCCCATGACCTGCCGAACCCCAATATGTGGGTTACACTGAAGCTGTGGGACGAGAGCAGAGACAGCGACTGACCAGGGAGGCAAGAGACATGGGAGGCACCTCGTGTTCCAGGAGATCGATGCTAGGGCTATTGTGTCTCGCGGCACCCCTGATCCTGTTTCCGGGCAGGGCGTTGAGCCGGGAGCCGGGCCGTGAGTCTGATTCCAAGGTAAAGGTTGACACCTCGGGCAAGGAGGGGGAAGGGGGGACGATGCAGAAGGTCATGAAGGGTGATCATGAGTGGAGGAGGATCCTCACACCCGAGCAGTATCAGGTGTTGCGCGAGAAGGGGACCGAGCGTCCCTTCAGCGGACGTTATCATGACTTCAAGGGCCGCGGGGTGTATGTATGCGCGGGCTGCGGCAACCAGCTCTTCAGCTCCGAGACCAAGTTCGATTCAGGCACTGGCTGGCCCAGTTTCTGGGCCCCTATCTCTTCGAGCAGTCTTCGGACTGAGCCTGACAACAGCCTCTTCATGAGGAGGACCGAGGTCCTCTGCGCCCGCTGCGACGGGCATCTCGGTCATGTCTTCGGGGATGGGCCGCCGCCCACGGGCCTTCGCTACTGCATCAACTCCGTGGCCCTGGAATTCGTCCCGGGCGAGGAGGGGGAGGGCCGCTGAGCCGAGGCCTGCAAGCCACCCCTCGATGAAGAAGGATACACGTCTCCTCCCCTGCGACAGGGTGATGGCCGGGACTATCCTTCGGCAAGGATTGGTACCGTGGGCCCAGCCGCGGGCCAGGGCGCCTTGGGGCCCTGGACTTGAAACACCCTGGGCCCGGGTTAGGCTAAGGCATGAAGCCAGAGGTACGATCGAGGAGGTGAGCCGGAGATGGAACCAGAGCGCATTTCACCCGGAGAGACGCTGGAGATGGTGAGGGCGGGCAAGGCCATGTTGGTCTGTGCGTACGAGGAGGAGTCCAAGTGCAAGGAAATGCACTTGGACGGGGCGATCTTCCTCAGCGAGCTCAGATCCAGGCTCCCTTCCTTGCCGAAGGGGCAGGAGATCGTCTTCTACTGCGGTTGACCCAAAGAGGCCACGGCCGCCGGTCGGGCAGCCGAGTACATCAGGATGGGATACACCAACGCCAGGGCCCTGCGAGGTGGAGTCGAGGCGTGGAAGGCAAAGGGGTATCCCCTGATCCGGGGGGACTGACAGAGGGGGCCTCAGGATACCCCCCTTCCCGGAGATCAGCCCTGTCCGGGTAGGAGTCCGGGGGGCGAAAGGCGCCCCCCTTGCCCCAGGGCCCTCGAAAAGGGGCGTGTGCCTTCTCACAGGATCGAGAAGGTTTGTTCCCGGTCTCTGGGCTCAGGTCGCCTTGCCCTTGAGCCCCAGCTTGGCCATGCCGCCGAAGAGCTCCACGGGGTTGTGGGCGGTGGTGTCCCCCTTGAATTCCTTGTAAAGCGTCTGGACATTCACCGCGATCCTCTCCCCATCGCTCCACGACGAGTAACGGCCCATGTCGATGTCGCCCGTGGCCTCCTGCGCGGACATGCCAGCATCGAAGCGCTTCCTGGCCTCGGCATACAGGTATTCCCAGTATTCCTTCACGGCCGCGACACCCTCTTTGTCCGTTATGGGGCCGTGGCCAGGGACTATGGCATCCAGTTCCATCTCGAGGATCATGTCGCATGCCTTGATCCAGTTGGAGGCCGGGCCTGCCCACATGATCGGGGTCCCGCCGATGAAGAGGATGTCGCCCGCGAACAGGACCCGGTTCTCCGGTACATAGACCAGCATGTCGCCCTCTGTATGGGCAGGGCCCACCTGGATGAGCTGGACATCCTTTTTCCCGACCTTGATGTCCAGGCGTCCCTCGAAGGTGCGGGTCGGCGGGATGGGGTTGATCCCATCGAACTTGAAGGGGGCGAAGCACTGGAGAAAGAAGGCCCCCAGGTCCCCCATCCCCGGGGCAGCGGCCTTGAGCTGGGCCAGCATCTGGGGCGGAGTCCTCGTCATCTCCTCGGCGCACGCCTTGGTGCAGATGATCTCAGCACCCTTGAGCAACTCGATCCCGTAGAAGTGGTCTCCGTTGCCGTGGGTGATGACCACCTTCCTGATGGTCCTGGCGGCATCCTCGGCCGCGGCCATGGCGGCGAGCATCTCCCGCGTGAGGTCAAGGTCGAACAGGGTGTCGATGAGCAAGGAGTCGTCGCCATCTACCAAGAGCCCGGCGTTGTTCCATCCCCAAGAGCCATCCGGAAGGAGGTAGGCATAAATGCCTCCCCCCAAGTCATGAAGGCCTTTTGTATAGTCCCAATTCTTCACTTCCCTTCCTCCTTTCTCGTCACCGTTGGCACCTCCCGAGGGCGATCGCAAGGCAGGCACCCAGAGGCCAGCCTCCTACGCCCCCTTTTCCACCAAGGCCGAGAGGGCCATCGATGGATCATTTTTCTGGAGAGATCGCCATGGGACAGCCACCCTTTGAACACGCCAAGACCAGTCGTTGCCTCATCCTAAGAAGGATCGGTTCCGTTGTCAACGCGGACGTACCGAGGCAATTTTTTGCTTGACACACTATATCTTGGGGTGTAAATAGAGCCTGATACAAGATAACAGGCCAAACCAGATGGAGGGCGAGATGATCTGTGCCGTCGAGGGGGCGAGGTCGGCTTTTGGGACAAAGGAGGACACCACGGACATGGCCCTGTTCGTGAGGACCTCCAGCGAGGACATGAAGGGCTGGGATCGCACCAAGATCGTGGAGGCCCTCCTCAGGGAGACCTTCATCGACTCGGGCACGGCCGAGGCTGTGAGCCGGGAGGTGGAGGACCTGATCCGTCGATCCCACATCAAGGTGGTCACGGCCCCGCTCATCCGCGAGCTGGTGGATGCCAAACTCATCGAGCATGGCCTCGAGCAGGCCCGCCGGATGCACACCCGCCTCGGGGTCCCGCTCTACGACGTGGAGCAGCTCATCCTACACCCCAACAAGGAGAACGCCAACGTCCCCCACGGCCCTGAGGCCACCAACCTCACCCTGGCCGAACGCATCAAGAAGGAGTACGCCCTGCTCAGCGTGTTCTCTCAGGACGTGGCAGACGCCCATATGAGGGGGGACATCCATCTCCACGACCTGGGGTTCATGGACCGTCCCTACTGCTCGGGGCAGTCCCTGGAATACCTGAAGCGCTTCGGGTTGAACCTCCCCAACTCCCTGGCCATCGCCAAGCCTGCCAAGCACCCAGAGGTCTTGCTCGCCCATATGGTGAAGTTCGCCGCGGCCCTCCAGAGCAATTTCGCGGGGGCCATCGGATGGGACGCGGTCAATCTCTTCTTTGCCCCATATCTGCGAGGGCTGAGCGACAGGGAGATCGCGCAGCTCGCCCAGATGCTCGTCTTCGAGTTCTCCCAGCAGGCGGTGGCGAGGGGAGGACAGGCCATCTTCACCGATATCAACCTCTACTGGGAGGTCCCCAAGCACTTCCAGGAAGTGCCCGCCATCGGCCCTGGGGGGGGCTTCACCGGGCTGACTTATGCGGATTATCTCCCCGAGGCCCAACGGTTTGTCTGGGCCATCTTCGATGTCTTCAAGGAGGGGGATGGGGTCGGCAGGCCGTTCTTCTTCCCCAAGCCGCTGGTCCACATGACGGAGAAGTTCTTCCAGACCCCTGGCCATGAGGAATTCCTGGCCCACATATGCGAGGTGGCCGCGGAGAAGGGGAACACCTACTTCGTGTTCGATCGCGGAGAGACGGCGAAGATCTCTGAGTGCTGCCGCCTGAGCTTCAAGCTGGATGCCAGCGACCTGCAGGATGCCAACGAGCCATGGCGCATGAGGTATTGCGCCCTGCAGAACGTGACCATCAACCTCCCGCGCATAGCATATCTGGCCCGTGGGGACGACACGAGGCTCTTCTCGGAGATCAGCTCCAAGGTGGAGCTGGCCGTCAAGGCACACCTGGAGAAGAAGGCCTTCATAGAGCGCCTGCTCTCCCTGGGAGAGGGCGGCCCCCTTGGTCTCCTCACCATGAGGCAGGACGGCGAGCCATATCTCCGTCTCCCCAGGGCCTCATACCTCCTGGGCATGGTGGGGCTCAACGAGTTGGTGCAGGCCCATACAGGCAAAGAGCTCCACGAATCTCATGAGGCACTGCGTTTCGGTCTCAAGGTCATAGCCCACATGAAGCTGCTGGCGGATCGGTTGAGCCGAAAACATGGGATGCGTTTCGTCCTCGAGCAGACCCCTGCCGAGAGCACGGCCTACAGGTTCGCCAAGCTGGACTTGGAGGAGTTCAACGGAGATGCCTCGGCCTTCGTCAAGGGGAAAGTGGCCGCAGGGGAGGTCTATTACACCAACTCCACCTATCTGAACGTAGGTGCGCCCGTGAGTCCGGTGGAGAGGGTGCGGCTGGAGGGCCTGTTCCATCCCATAATCGAGGCCGGGGCGCTCACCCATGTGTGGCTAGGGGAGAGCAAACCGTCTCACGAGTCCTTGGCCAACTTCGTGGTCAAGACCTTCAGACAATCCCAAAACGACCAGGTGGCCTTCTCTCCGGAGTTCACCACTTGCATCGAGTGTGGTCGCACCCAGAGGGGGTTGCGCGAGAGGTGCGGGTACTGCGGGTCCCAGCGAGTGGAGGGAATCACGAGGATCACCGGGTATTTCACCAAGACCTCCAGCTGGAACAAGGGGAAGCTAGGGGAGCTTCGAGATCGGCATCGAACTGCCCTCTGAAGGCAGGGCGGTCTTGGTAGGCCGGTCGTTGTGGGTGGCGCAGCCGTCACGACGATGGGCAAGGGCAACGAAGGTTGGGAAGGTCGGGCGATCCCTCGGTGAAAGGACGCGATTCGGAGGCACTCATGACTTTGTTCACCAAGGAAGGGTGCGGCAAGTGCGATTACCTCAAGAGGAAGGTCGACCTCCAGGCCTTGGGGGTCGTAGTGGAGGAACTGGGGCCTGAGAATCCAGATGCCCTGGCCCACTTGGCCTGGCATGAACTGGTGGCCGTGGCCGAGAGGCACCTCCCCATCCTGGTCTTGGATGATTGCTCGTACATCGCCGATGTGGTTCCCATCGTTCGGTACTTGAAGGAACTGCAGGGCCATCAGGCATCGGCATGAAGACCTGCCGGCGGGGGGGATGCCATGGCGCGACCACCATCCGCGTCGGTTCCTCCGCTTCGTCCTCTGCGGCAGGTCACTCCTTCGTGGGTCGTATGAATTGGTCGCGAGGCCTGTACACGGCATAAAGGGGTTCCTGGAGACGTCGTTCGTCGACTGGAAGGGGAAGCTGGCCTCGGTCATCTTCCTCGGGGGATGCAATTTCCGTTGCCCTTACTGCCACAACCATCGCCTGGTCCTGCGACCGGACGCCTTGGAGGACCTACCTTGGGGGGGCGTGAAGGACCGGCTCCGCCATCTCAAGGGTTGGGTCGACGGGGTCTGCGTCACTGGAGGGGAGCCGACCCTGCACCCCTCTTTGCCGAGGGTCCTCGGTGAGCTCAGGTCCATGGGGTTCCAGACCAAACTGGATACCAACGGTAGCCTCCCGGACGTCTTGGAACGGCTCATCGAAGGCGGGCTGCTGGATGCCGTCTCCATGGACATCAAGGCCCCTCTGAGGGAGGATGCGTATCAACGGTGCAGCGGTAGGCCGATAGCCATCAGGGCGATAGAGCGCAGCATCCGGGTGCTGGCCATGCCCGAGCTTTACGGCTCCATGCATTACGTGCTGAACAATCCGGAGCGCATCAAACGCACGGTGGGCGCCATCTGCGTGGACACGCACGCCGGACCGTACGAATTGTCCGGCACGGAATTCCACT
>CAZOXN010000081.1:0-8608 GCA_964583655.1 uncultured Desulfarculaceae bacterium
CCCTTAGCCTCTCCTCGATGAAGGCCCTCTCGAACCTCTCCCTCGCCTCCTTGAGGCCAAGGGGCCTCTCCTCGGCCCTTTGCTGCGGCACCGGCGGACGCAACGGCGGTGCCAGGTCATCCAGGGAGATGCGCGAGGAGGGTGAGAGTATCAGGAGCCTCTCCACCATGTTCTTGAGCTCCCTGACGTTGCCCGGCCATCCGTACCCCTCGAAGGCCTCCATCACCTCGGGATCGAATGTCTTCCTGGGCAGTCCGTGCCTGCTGGAGAATTCCTCGACGAATTCCCGCACCAGGAGGGGGATGTCCTCGGGCCTCTCCCTGAGGGGCGGGACCTCCACAGGGATCACGTTGATCCTGTGATAGAGGTCCTCCCTGAACCTGCCGGCCCGGATCTCCTCCTCCAGGTCCTTGTTGGTGGCCGCGATCACCCGCACATCCACCTGTATGGTCTTGGTCCCGCCCACTCGCTGGAATTTCTGCTCCTGGAGGATCCTCAGGATCTTGGCCTGGGTGCTCAGGCTCATGTCCCCGATCTCGTCCAGGAAAAGGGTCCCGCCGCTGGCCATGTCGAACTTGCCCACCCGCATGTGAGTGGCCCCTGTGAAGGACCCCTTCTCGTGGCCGAAGAGCTCGCTCTCTATGAGCTCCTCCGGGATGGCAGCGCAGTTGACCTCCACGAACGGGCCCTCGGCGCGCTTGCTGCCCCTGTAGATGGCCCGGGCCACCACCTCCTTGCCCGTTCCGTTCTCGCCATGGATGAGGACCCAGCTCGATGTGGGGGCGATGATCCTGATCTGCTCCCTCAGTTGCTGTATGGCCGGGCTGACCCCAGTGATCTCCACCACGGCCCCGGCCCTCTGGCGGAGCCGACGGTTCTCCTCCTCCAGCTTGGAGTACCTGAGGGCATTCTCGATGGTGAGGACGACCTTGTCCAGGGAGAGCGGTTTCTCTATGAAGTCGTGGGCCCCGAGCCTGGTGGCCTTGACCGCCAGCTCTATGGAGCCGTGCCCGGATATCATCACCACGGGGAGGTTGGGCCAAGCCTTCCTCATCTCTTGGAGGATGACTATCCCGTCCCGCCCGGGCAGCCAGATGTCCAGGAGGACCAGATCCGGGGTCTCCTCCTCCAGGACCTGCAAGGTCCTCTCCCCATCCTCGGCCAGGAGCACACGATACCCCTCGTCCTCGAGGATCCCCTTGAGGCTGTTCCTGATGCCCGCCTCGTCGTCTACGACCAGGATCGTGGCGTTCTGAGGTCTCACAAACGCTCTCCCCTACGGCCTGTCGAGCCCCATGCGCATGATTCGGGTGGCGTCCATACGCCCTGAGCCATGACTCGCCTCGAGCCACCCTTCTGTCCCCCAACTGGCCACTGCCAACCCTCCACTGACCCCCCTCACAGCGGCAGCTCCACCACGAACCTCGTCCCCCTGGGCTCGTTGTCCAAGACCCGGATGTACCCCCTGTGGTCGTCCACTATGGAGCGCACTATGGTGAGCCCCAGGCCGGTGCCGCCCTTCTTGGTGGAAAAGTAAGGCTCGAAGAGCTTGGCCCTGTCCGCCGGGGGGACCCCCGGGCCGTTGTCCGCCACCTCCAGGCGCGCAACCCGCAGCCTCTTGTTGAAGGCCGTGCGGATCTGGATGCAACCACCCTCTTCCGGTACCACCGCCAAGGCGTTGTTGATGAGGTTGATCAGGACCCTCTGGAACTGGTCCCTGTCCAGGGGGACATCCTCCATCTCCTCGCCCGCCTCGAATTGGATCTCCACATGGGGGTGGCTCCCGCGGTACAGGGCCACCACGTCGTGGATGAGTTGGTTCAGGTCCTGGGGGGTGCGCTGTGGCTCGGGCATCCTGGCGAATCGCTGGAACTCCTCCACTAGGGCCTGGAGGTGATCCACCTGATCGATGATCATCCTGGTGCACTCGTCCAGGAGCCCGCCATCGTCGGGTCTGGCCGGGAGATACCTCTTCCTGAGCCTCTCGGCCGAGAGCTTTATGGGGGTGAGGGGATTCCTGATCTCGTGGGCGATCCGCCGGGCCACCTCCTTCCACGCCACCATCCTCTGGGCCCTCTGGAGCTCAGACAGGTCGTCGAAGACCACCACCATCCCCATGTAACCGCCCTTCTCGTCCCGCAACTGGTTCGCCTGCACCATGAGGGGCACGGACCTGTTCTCAAGGCCGAGTTGGACCTCCTTGCGGAGGGCCTCCTTGCTGCTGTGCTTGACCTCGGCCAGGAGGGCCTGGACCAGGTCGCTCTGCTCCTCGGGGATGACCTCCGAGTATCTGCGCCCCAGTGCCCGGTCGGCCCTCACCCCCAGGATCTCCTCTGCGGCCCTGTTCACGGTGGTGATGCGATCCTCCTGGTCCAAGGAGACCACGCCGGTGGCCACGTTCTCCAGCACGATCTCCATGTAACGCCGCCTCTGGTCCGCCTCCACGGTGGCCTTCTGCAGATCCCGATGGGAGGCCTCCAGGGCCTGTTGGCTCCGTTTGAGTTGCTGGGTCATGCTGTTGAAGGAGTCGATGAGCGTCCCGATCTCGTCCCGGGATCCCTCCTCGAGCTGAAAGTCCAGGTGCCCCAGGGCCACCTCCCTGGTCTTGTCGGCCAGGGCCTGCAGAGGGATGGTGATCTGCTTGGCCAGATAGAACCCGAACCAGGAAGAGAGGAATATCACGGCGAGCAATGCCACGGTGAGCATGATGTAGTAGTTGAGCTCGATGGGGGTCTCCTGGCTCCGAAGGTGGCGATACTGCTCGTAGGTCTGAGATATGGCCTCCATGTGCCCGGAGAGGGCCTGAGGGATCAGGTACCCTGCCGCCACCACCCCAACCATGTCCTTGGGGTCGTAGGCGGAGTAGAGCGGCACGTAGGCCTCTATCACCTCTCCGCCAACGGTCTTGCGGTTCCGGAACCACTCCTCCCCCTTCAAGGCGCGGCCCAACGGGACTGCCCCCGAAGGGGAGAGATGAGCCTCCTTCGGGAACCTCCACGAGGAGGCCTCGGCCAATGGCTCCATCCGGGCGGAGTAAATGGCCAAGAAGTCCAGTTGGAACTCCCTGCGCTTCCCCTCCAGGGTGGCACCGAGCCCCTGGGTCGTCTTGGGCGGGAGGAGTCCCTCCTTGGCGATGATCCTCCCCACCTGTCGCGCAAAGGCCAGCCCCTCCTCGCCTTTCTGCTGTCTCAAGGCCTCCACCACATCCCTGGACATCCGGAGGGAGTTCTCGATCTGGGTGTTCAGCCACAGCTCCGTGCCGGTCCCTATGTAGGAAATGGCCACGACGAAGAGCAAGACCGCTGGCACCACCGAGAACCCCACGAAGGCCACGACGAACTTGGCACGGAGTTTCGCACCGAAGATCCCCTTCCTCCTCTCGAAGAGTAGCTTGACCACGTTCCTCACCACCAGGAAGATCAGCAGGAGGATGAGGATGGCGTTGAGGGAGAGCAGTCCGAAGATGAAGACGTTGCTCGCCAGGGATACGAAGGTCCCAGGGCCTGAGAGGTAGACGCTCAGGGCCGTGGTCAGGACCAGGAACAGGGTCGAGGCCACTATCAGGTGGCGCTCCCTGCGCCTCCTCCTTTGTTCCGCCCATTCGGATGGCAATAGTGGTGAAGCCTCCATGGCAGGGACCAAAGGCCTCCTCGCGCGGTCAGACATGGGAGGGTGAGTGATCCATCGGTTTCATGTCCTTGGAGTGGGAAGGCCCCATTTCCCTTCGCTTCCGTGGTGACCCTTTCCCGCGCCACCGCGGGACAGGCGGGGAATACGCAACTGCTCGCGGGGGGTGGTAGCATCTCTCTTCGCTTCGAGCCTTCGGCGCTTGCCGGCCCTGAAGGCCGGGCTTTCCCCTCCCTGCGCACCCTCGACGGGTGCCTTACCACTCATCCCGCTGACTCCGGGGCACTGGGCCCCCAACGCTACGGGCAACTGAGGCAGTACGAGGTGAAGACTGCTCTCGGGCGACCCCGGCGGTCTCTCGCCCGAAGGCCATTCTAGTTTATCGGGGCTCGCCTTGACAAGGGGGGTGCCGGACAGGATCTCCCTGGTGCAGGACCACCCCCGTGGCCCTCTTGGATGTCAGTGGCCCATGGTTGGTCTCAGCGGACTACATCCCAGGGATCCGGTCGGGCAGGGCACCGAGGCCGGGGCACAAGGTCGCTTGAAGGTAATACGGAGTCTCGTGTATGGGAGGAAAGGCCGTCCTGTCACGGCTCAGGCAGGGGAGCCCACCGGCTCCAAGTGGCCCACTACGGGCAGACGAAAAGGTGCCTTGAGTGCCTCCTCCGGGGATGGGAACTCCACCACCTTCCACGCCCCCTTCTGCCTCATGGCGTCCTGGAGGAGCCTCATGTTGAGGGTGTGGCCCGCCTTGTGGGCCAAGAAGTGACCTATGAGCGGCATCCCGATCAAGGAGAGGTCCCCCAGGGCGTCCAGGACCTTGTGCCTCACGAACTCGTCCGGGTAGCGAAGGCCGTCCTGGTTGAGGACCCTGAAGTCGTCCAGCACCACCGCATTGTCCAGGGACCCGCCAAGGGCGAAACCATGGCTCTTCATCCGCTCCACGTCCCTCAGGAAGCCGAAGGTGCGGGCCTTGCTGATCTCACGATCGTAAGACCTGTCGGAAAAGGAGAACTCCAGGGACTGGTCGTTGATCAGGGGGTGGGGGAACCGAATGGAGAACGTGACCCTGAGCTCCCTGGCCGGGAGGAAACAGGCCCACTTGTCTTGGTCATGGAGGCGCAGGGGCCTCTGGATCACCAGGAACCTCTTGAACCTCGACTGGAGGCAGGTACCGGCACTCCTGAGGAGGTAGACGAAAGGCGCCGCGCTCCCGTCCATGATGGGCACCTCTGGACCATCGAGCTCCACCAGGGCATTGTCCACCCCTGTGCCCACGCATGCCGAGAGGAAGTGCTCCACTGTGGATACCGTGACCCCGTCCCTGCCCAGGGTGGTGGCCAGGTTGGTGTCCATCACGTGATCCAACCGCGCAGGGATCCTGACAGGGCGCCGGTGGTCCGTCCGGACGAAGACGATGCCGTGGTCCTCCGGGGCAGGGTGGATCCTCATCTGGATCACCTTTCCCGTGTGCAGACCTATCCCCTTGCACTCCACGCTCGCCTTCACGGTGCGCTGTCTATGCATGCCTTCCCCCCGCGGCCTCTTTGCCGACTCGGCAGTAGGTATAGAAAGAACAGTGCCAAGGGGGGTGGCCGCAGGTCGCAAGGCCTGCATTTTTTCTTTAACGGTTTCGCTATGTTACCAGAGGCATCCAAGAGGCCTGCCGAGAAGGGGCAGGGGTCCCCTCAGCAGTGTGCTGGAAAAACCACTGTGACGGACTGACGCTGTGTTATTTTTGCAACACTTTTCTTTTTCGCTCCCTGGGTGCGAAACGGTCCCTCTCGCTGTAGATGCACCCGCAATACGACTGGCGATAGAGCCCCAGTTCCCTGGATCTCCTGTTTCCCTCGCTCCACCCCCTGCGGAAGTCCTCCTCGAGGAAGGCAACACCGGAGCGACGGGCCTCCTCCGCGGCCACCGCGGCCACGAGCCCGTGATCCTGATGCCTGCTGAAGAGCAAGGTGGTGGTGAAGGCATCGTGCCTCCCCCTTCGGGCCACCCGCGCGGCCGTCCCCAGCCGCCACTGGTAGCACATGAGACACCTCTGGCCCTCCCGGAATACCACCCGCCTCAGGAACTCCTCCAAGGGGTACTCGTCCATGTAGATCACCCGCAGTTGCATCTCGGCCGAGAGCCTCTCCACCGCCTCCTTGCGCCGCAACAGTTCCTGGTAGGGCTGGATGTTGGGGTTGTAAAAGAGCCCCAGCACCTCGTGCCCCTCTGCTCGGAGCCATTCCAAGGGGTAGATGGCGCAGTTGGCGCAGCATATGTGGAGCAGGACCCTCATGAGCCGTCATGAAACAGAGTTGGCTGTGCGGACGTGGGGAGGGGGAGGCAGAGGTGGCGATAGGCCAGGGCCGTGGCCACGCGACCCCTCGGGGTCCTGTGCAGGAAGCCGCATTGCAGAAGGTATGGCTCGTAGACCTCCTCTATGGTGTCCTTCTCCTCGCTCACCACCGCCGAGATGGTCTCGATCCCCACCGGTCCCCCCTGGAATTTCTCTATGATCGCCCGCAGGATGCTCTTGTCCATGGCGTCCAACCCCAGGGAGTCCACCTCCAATCTCTCCATGGCCCTGACGGATATCTCCTCGGTGATGATACCCGATCCCTCCACCTGGGCGAAGTCCCTCACCCTCCTGAGGAGCCGGTTGGCCACCCTCGGCGTGCCTCGCGACCTGCGGGCGATCTCCACGGCCCCTTCCATCTCCACGCGGACACCGAGGATCTGGGCAGAGCGCAGGACGATCTCGAGGAGGTCCTTTTCACCGTAGAACTCCAGGCGGGCCGTGATCCCAAAGCGGTCCCTCAGGGGGGAGGTCAGCAGGCCCGTCCTCGTTGTGGCCCCCACCAGGGTGAAGTGTGGCAGCTCCAGCTTTATGGTCCTAGCGCTCGGGCCTTGTCCGATCACCAGGTCCAGGCGGAAGTCCTCCATGGCGGGATAGAGGGTCTCTTCCACAGCAGGGCTCAGGCGATGGATCTCGTCGATGAACAGGACATCCCGGTCCTCCAGGTTCGTGAGTATGGCCGCAAGGTCCCCCGCCCTCTCCAGGGCAGGTCCCGAGGTCCCCCGGATCTGCACCCCCATCTCCTGGGCAATGATGTGGGCCAGCGTGGTCTTGCCCAGACCGGGCGGCCCGTAGAAGAGACAATGATCCAGGCCCTCCCCCCGGGCCAAGGCCGCCTGGATGAAGACGCCCAGGTTCTCCTTGAGCCTTTCCTGGCCTATGAACTCCTTGAGGAGCTGGGGTCTGAGGCTCGCTTCGTAAGTGGCCTCCTCCTCCCGCGGCTTGGGTGACACGAACCGTTCCCTCATCCCTCGAAAGTCGCTCCCGAAACAGGGCCCATGGCCCCCGGGGCCATGACAGCCCAGCCCAACCAGTTACCTTGCCAGCAGCTTGAGGCTCTCCCTGATCCACGCCTCGGGTGTGGCAGTCCCCCGGATCTGCCTTCGCGCCTCGGGCAGGACCTTCACGGCCTCGGACTTCCGGTACCCCAGGTTCAGCAGGGCGGACAGCACGTCGCGCTCCATGCCGTCCCCCTCCATCGCCTTCCTCTCCCCAAAGCCCCCTGGACGCCCCCCGCCCATGAACCGCTCCACCTTGCCCTGGAGCTCCAGGAGTATCCTCTCCGCCATCCGCCTCCCGACCCCTGGGATGGCGTGGAGCCTAAGGCTGCTCCCCTCCACAACGGCCTGGGCCAACTCCTCCGGCCTGATCCCTGACAAGATGTTCCTGGCCAGCTTTGGCCCGATGCCGTTCACCCCCAGGAGTGAGACGAATGCCTCTTTCTCCGAAGTTGTAAGGAACCCGAAGAGCTGGATGGAATCCTCGCGGACCACCATCTGGACCTCCAGGGATACCTCCTCGCCCTGGTCGGGCAGGTCGTAGAAGGTGCTGAGCGGTATGAAGAGGAGGAATCTGACACCATGGACATCCACCACCGCGTAGTCCGCCTCCTTGTGGAGGAGCGTCCCTCTGACAGATGCGATCACGAAGCCACCCCCAACTTGCCGCCCAGTGCCTGGCTGTGGGCATGGCAGATGGCCACGGCCAGGGCGTCAGAGGCGTCCACAGGCGGCACCTCCCTCACCCCTAGGAGCCTCCTCACCATGGCCCGGATCTGCTCCTTGCCAGCGTGACCGTAACCCGTCACCGCGATCTTGACCTGCAGGGGGGTGTACTCGTAGATCTCCACCCCCCCTTGGATTGCTGCCAGCAGGATGACCCCCCTGGCCTCCCCCATGATGAGGGAACTCCTGGGGTTCTTGGCGTGGAAGATGGACTCCACGGCCACGGCCGCGGGACGATGGCTTTGGATCACGGCCTCCATACCGTGATGGATCTGTTGGAGGCGATGAGGGAGGCTCGGGCCGTTGCCCGCACGTATCACCCCGTGGGCCACGTGGATGAGACGACCGGCTTGGATGGCCACAAGGCCGAAGCCGGTGCGAGAGGAACCAGGATCCACCCCTAGGAAGACCATGACCCCTTGCCCCCATGCCCCCGCGGAGCCGGGGGGGATTGCCAAGCGGCCGAGGTTGTGGTACATGCAATTGCAGGGCGCCCGTAGCTCAGTTGGATAGAGCACAGCACTCCGGATGCTGGGGTCGAAGGTTCGAATCCTTTCGGGCGCGCCATCCCCTACCCCCTGGCCGTCGAGATCCTCTCCATGATCTCATCTGGGATGTCGAAGTTGGAGTAAGCGTTCTGAACGTCGTCGTTGTCTTCCAGGGCCTCCATCAACCGAAGCATCTGCTCTGCCTCTTTCCCCTCGAGACGGACCGTGGTTCGAGGGACCATGGTCACCTCTGCCGAAAGGGGCGTCAGGCCGTTGTCTTGCAAGGCCCTCCTGACCCTTTCCAGATCTGATGGTTTGGTGTGCAGCTCCCAGTGGGTCCTATCTCCCAGGACATCCTCTGCCCCGGCCTCCAGCGCCAGCACCATGATGGCGTCCTCGTCCATGGCCCCCTTCGCCAC
>CAZOXN010000082.1:0-8568 GCA_964583655.1 uncultured Desulfarculaceae bacterium
GGTCAAGGCCCCCAGATCCACGGCGTGGGTCCCGAGCCACAACAGGTGGCTGAAGATGCGGGTGAGCTCCCCCATGAGGACCCGAATATACTGACCCCTTGGCGGGACCTCGATATCCAGGAGCTTCTCCACCGCGAGGCAGTAGGCGAAGTTGTTGTAAGAGCCGGCCATGTAGTCCAGGCGGTCCGTCACCGGTATGTACTGATGGTAGGTCTTGGACTCGGCCAGCTTCTCGAAGCCGCTGTGCAGATAGCCCAGGTGCGGGGTGAGATTCACCACGTACTCCCCGTCCAGCTCCACAACCAGGCGCAGGACCCCGTGGGTGCTAGGGTGATGCGGCCCTACGTTGAGCATGAGGGTCTCGGTGCGAGGCTCGTACATCTCCCTTCTCTCTCCTTCGTCGATCATGCGGCCCGAGTCGGTCCCAGCAGGGGAAAGTCCTTCCTCAGGGGGTGCCCTTCCCAGTCGTCGGGCAGCAGTATCCTCCTGAGGTCGGGATGCTCCTTGAACTGCACCCCCATCAGGTCGTAGGCCTCTCGTTCATGCCAGTTGGCTGTCGGCCACAGCGGGACCACCGAGTCCACACTGGGGTCCTCCGAAGGAAGGCGCACCTTCAACCGAAGACGACGGCGGTATCTCATGGAGTAGAGCTGGTAGACCACCTCGAAGCGCGGCTCCTGTGCCCAGAGGTCCACAGCGGTGAGCAGGGTCAGGTAATCGAAGGCCAGATCCGGCTCGCCCTTGAGGAATCCACCGACCTGCAGGAGATCCTCCCTGCGGATCACCACCGTGGTCTCTCCCCGAAATACGCTGACCTCCAGGACCGCCTCCGGAAAGGCCTCCTTGAGCCGATCCACAGCCGCACTCGCCTCACTCATGCCTGCACCTCTCCTCGAGACCCGCTAGGCCGTTCCCTTCATCACCTTGTCATGGAGTTTCAGTATGCCGTGGAGCAACGCCTCTGGCCTAGGAGGACATCCTGGGACGTAGACATCCACCGGGAGGTACTGCCCGATTCCCTGCACCACTGAATATGTGTTGAACATCCCCCCCGTGGAGGCACACGCCCCCATGGCTATCACCCACTTGGGCTCTGCCATCTGCTCGTAGAGACGCATCACCGGTGGCAGCATCTTGTAGACCACCCTGCCCGCCACTATCATGAGGTCCGCTTGCCTGGGGGAAGGACGCAGGACCTCCATCCCGAAACGCGCGAGGTCGAAACGGCTCACCCCCGTGGCGATCATCTCCATGGCGCAGCATGCCGTGCCGAACGCCATGGGCCACATGGAGTTCTTCAGACCCCATCTCACGGGCCAACTCCTGCCTATGAGGCCTACCAGCCGTTCCAGCGTGCTCGTGTAGACCGTCGCACCCTGTTGACAGTTCACTCCCATTCTAGCGCCCCTTTCCTCCAGACATATACGAGCCCGACAAGGAGCACGGCCACGAAGATGGCCATCTCGATCAGGCCAAAGAGACGAAGCTCCTTGAAGATCACCGCCCAAGGGTAGAGGAAGACGGCCTCGATGTCGAAGATGATGAAGAGCATGGCGATGACGAAGAACTTGACGGAGAAACGCTTGCGCGCCGTGCCTATGGGGTCCATCCCGCATTCGTAAGGCATGAGTTTCTGAGGCGTCGGCCTTCGCTTGACCAACACGGTGGACAGCACTATGATCAGGACAGCGAGCCCAACGCTGATCGCCAGGAAGATGAAGACCGGGACGTAATCCGAAGGCATATCCCCTCCTTCGAGGCACTAGATGGCCCTACTCATCCCCCCCCGAACAAAAAAGAAATCCATAAGCCACGTGGAGCTTATGGAACCTTCTTCCCTCGCCCCGGGGCATCCCAGATGACGACAGAGGACCATCCTCGCTCAACGCTTCACATCTGGTTTGGCACCGGGCCTTTCCACCCGGAGGGTCGATCCGTGGGTGGAAGCACCCGGCTACCTGGAGGCGCTATTTAAACAGGATGGAGGTGGGTTGTCAAGGGCATTGCGGAGGATCGCCCAGAGCTCACGCGTCCCCTCCCTGGTGATGGCAGAACAATAGGTGAGATGCTCTACCCCAATCCCGAGGGACTCAGCGATCTTGCGTGCCTGGACCCCCCTCTGGCCCCGGGAGAGCTTGTCCGCTTTGGTGAGGACGAACCTCACGGGGAAAGGGCGCCCCGTCAGCCAGCTTCGCAGTTGCAGGTCCTGGGGCGATGGGATCCTCCTGAAGTCCAGGAGGAAGACCACCAGGCGGAGGGCCTTTCGAGATCCTAGATACGCCTCCACCAGAGGTCCCCAACCCCTCCTCACCGCCTCCGGGACCTGGGCGAAGCCGTATCCTGGGAGGTCGGCGAGGATGAAACTGCGGTCAACCTCGAAGAAGTTGATCTGCTGGGTCTTCCCAGGTGTGCGGCTGACCCTGGCCAGACCCTTGATCCCCAACAAAGCGTTGATCAGGGAAGACTTGCCCACGTTGGAACGACCCACAAAGGCGACCTCCGCGAGGCGCTCCGGCGGGATCTGTTCGGGCCTCGCACACCCCTTTATGAATCGAACCTGATGGGAGCGAGACATGGCGATTGTGCAGGATGCAGCGATCCAGGTTGCAGGAGGGGACAGGCCGCGAGAGATGTTCGCGGTCCTCTCCGCGCAGGAGCTGCGTCTTTCGACGCTAGGCCCCACCGGGCCCGGTCAACGCGAGATGGACCCATGGAATTCTCGGGCCAGGTAACTCTCGATCCTGGCCAGTCCCTCCTCGATGCGCTCCTTTGAGGTGGCATACGAGAACCTCAGATACCCTTCGGCATGGGCCCCGAAGTCTATGCCAGGGGCCACACCCACGTGGGCCTTCTCCAGCATGTCGAAGGCCAGGGCGTACGAGTCATTGGAGTAGTGTTTGGCATTTGCCAGGACGTAGAAGGCACCTGTCGGCTCCACCGTTATCCCGAAGCCCAACCTCCTGAGCCCGTCGATTATTGTGAGGCGGCGCTCGTTGTAGATCCGCCGCATCCTCTGGACATCGTCATGGGCCTCCTTCAAGGCCGCCACCCCCGCCCACTGGACGAAGTCGTTGGCCGATATGAAGAAGTTCTGGTGGATCTTCTGTATTGGCCTTACGAGCTCCTCAGGGAGGATCAGGTACCCCAGCCTCCACCCCGTCATGGCGTAGAGCTTGGAGAAGCCATTGAGCACCACGGCCCTGTCCGTGAATTCGAGGATCGAGTGCTCTTTGCCGGCATAGACGAGCCCGTGGTAGATCTCGTCCGAGATGACCAGCGGGCCTATTTCCGAGATGGCCGCCATCCGGTCTGCATCCAGCAGGTTCCCGGTGGGATTGGATGGGGAGTTGATCACTATGGCCTTGGTGGCACGGGTCAAGGCCTCCCTTATGCCATCGACCCTGTACTGGAACCCGTCTGACTCCTCAACCTCCACGAACCTGGGCTCTGCCTGGAGGAACCGGACGAAATGCGGGTAGCAGGCATAGTGCGGATCTGAGAGGACCACCTCATCCCCTGGCTCCAACAAGGCGGCGAAGGCCAGGAAGAGCCCCGGGGAGGTCCCTGCGGTCACGATGACCCTGTCTGGCGAGACGATCACACCGTAACGCTCCTCATAATGCTCGCAGATGGCCTCTCGCAGCGGGAGGATCCCCATGGAGTGGGTGTAGTGGGTGCGCCCTTCCTTCATGGCCTTGTACCCGGCCTCCACTATGCATGAAGGCGTATCGAAGTCCGGCTCCCCAACCTCCATGTGCACCACATCGATCCCACTTCGCTCCAGCTCCGAGGCCTTCTCCATGACGTCCATGACTATAAAGGGAGGGATGTGCATTGCCCTGGCAGCGATCATCCGGATCCTCCTGCGGGTAGAATCTACGCCTTGGAACCGATTCAATGCCTGAGTCCGTGGGCCAAGTCGGCCTCTCTCTCCAGCGGGATGGTCTCAAATCAGGGGCGGACCCGTCTCCCTGGGCTCAAGCCAGCCAGGGGTGGGCGCCGCTGAGATGGCCTTGATGGTGAGAAGACATGCTAATATAATCGCGTAGGTGTTACAAGCGCAAACGCAACGGGGGAGCGATCGCTTGCCTATGGATGGCAGCCCCGTGTCCTTACGCTTCACGGCCTCGCGGTCACCCTGTCGAGGCTCCCAGTCCCGTCATGGCGGGATTGCCCCCTCTGCCCGCGAGGCTCGGGAATGCGTGCCCACTGTGGAAGGGTCCCCCGTGGTTGCGGCCGAGGGGTCCTGGGACAAAGGGCTGCCCCACGACACTGAGGTGTCACACGCACGGGTTCGGCTGGCATGTACGAAAAAGGAGAAAGACGCATCCTCGTGGTGGATGATGACGAGGGGATCCTCAGCCTCCTGAAGAACTGCATGGAGGGCATGGGGGTATCGGTGGATACGGCCAGAGACGGGGTGGAGGCCCTCCGCCTCTGGAGGACCCAGACGTATGGCCTTGTCATGACCGATGTGGTCTACATGTATTCCGGCGGTATCGATCTGGTGGAGCAGATCCGGTCCGTGGATTCCGAGATACCTATCCTGGTCATGACGGGTTACGGGGAGGAGGTGGCCAAGGAGGCCGTGGCCGCCGGGGCGAATCATATCCTGCTGAAACCGTTCCATCTCTTCGAGGTCAGAAACCTGGTGGCCGAGATGCTGCGTTGACAGCGGGACCCCCGTAGGTCAGGGAGGAAAAAGTGGGCGCATCCGCGTTGCGCAGGGAAGGAATGGCAGATGAACCACCCCTTTGGAACATCCTGGTCGTTGCCGATGAGGCACAGGTCCTCGAAGGGGTGGCCTCCCTGTTTCCTTTAGAGACCGTCCGGGTCGCAGGAGTCCTGGCCCCCGCTGATGCCATGTCGTTGCTGACCCAGGAGTCCTTCCATGTCCTGCTCCTTTCCTCCAGCCGCATGGGACCAGGCGAGAGACGCCTCTTGAAGAAGGCAATGGAGGCAGAGGAGAGTACCCCGGTCTTCCTGCTGTTGGACAAGTGGGATGATGTCCAGGAGATAAGGGACCTGGTGAGGCCACTGACGTGGAGCATCATGCTGCGGCCCCAGCCGATGGAGCAGATGAGGATCCTGATTCAGGCCGCCATGGATCGCATCATGCTCCAGAGGGAGGTGCAATACCTTCGGCACCAGGAGCCTTACATATATGGCTTCGACCGCATCCTGGGTCAGAGTCCGCGGATGAAGGAGATGCTGCGCATGGTGCGCCGGGTGGCCACCTCGGATGCAACGGTCCTGATCCAGGGCGAGAGTGGCACGGGCAAGGAACTCATCGCCGCGGCCATCCACTACAACAGCCCGAGGAGGGGGGCCCCTTTTGTGGCGGTCAACTCCGCCAATCTCCAGGAAAACCTGCTGGAGAGCGAGCTCTTCGGACATGAGAAGGGGGCCTTCACCGGGGCAGAACGACAGCGGATTGGACGGTTCGAGCAGGCCAACGGCGGGACGCTCTTCCTAGACGAGGTGGGGGATATGAGCCCTGCGGTCCAGGGCAAGCTCTTGAGGGTGCTCGAGCAGGGCTCCTTCGAGCGTCTCGGCGGCTCCAAGACGGTCCGCGTCAACGTGAGGGTCCTGGCAGCGACCAACCAGGACCTGAGGCGCGCCATGGAGGAGAGAAGATTCCGCCAGGACCTGTACTACCGGCTGTGCGTGGTGCCTATCCATGTCCCCCCCCTGAGGGAGAGGGCAGAGGACATTCCCCTCTTGGCCGAGTTCTTCCTCCGCAAGTACGGTGGCGCAGCGACGCGCGGCCCGGTAGGGATCCTCCCCTCTGCCATGGAGTCTCTCAAGGCTTACTCGTGGCCCGGTAACGTGCGGGAGCTCGAGAACGTGATGGAGCGCGCCTTGCTGATCTGCCAAGGAGAGGCCATCTCCCCCCAGGACCTGATGCTCCCTGTGGAATCCCCGACGCAGGTGCGGTGCCGTTCCATCCAGCTCCCCCCTGGGGGGGTGAGGCTGGAGGAGTTGGAGCGGGATCTCATAGCACAGGCCCTGGAGCGGACGAACTGGGTGCAGAGGAAGGCGGCCCACCTCCTGGGGATCACCCCCAGGGCGATCCATTACAAGATCAGAAAGCACAGGATCCAGCTCCCACGGGGTCGCAGGTGAGGCTCAGGAGGCAGGCTTTCGTCCCAAAGGGCAGAGACGTTTGCCTCCCCAGCTTTGCAACTGGCCGGAGTGGGCCAGGGTCGAGGGGCCGCGCGATTTCTTCCCCATTGGCAAGGGGGGACTCGCAACCGGCCCCCGGCGTTTTTCTGCGATTGACAAGATGGGAAAGGCACCTTACAATCTAAACAAAATCTCGGGATGCCTAGCGGATGCCTCTCTGTGCCGGATGATGTCTCTTGGAACCCGCCAGGCCCCGGTCAGGATGTCCAGTATCCCATTTCGGTGCGCAGGAAATAGGGGGCAGTAGGGGGGCCTTGAGCATGGGCCATGTCTCCTACTCCATGACCAGGCGATCCCGAGGGAGGAGTATCGCATCGTGTTGAGACCCAATCGAAGACGTCAGACCGCCTCCGACATCTACCGCGTGGCCCACCGCCTCATCCGCGAGGGAAAGGGGCAGCAGGCCATCAAACAGCTGGAACAGGGCATAGCCAAGTACCCGCATCACACGCTCTTGATCAGGAGCCTGGCCGAGGCATACCGCCAGGCCGGCAGGTACAGTGAGGCCATCTCCAGGTATGAGTCCGTCCTGGAGATGGAGCCGAGCGACGAGATCTCCCTCAACGGCATAGGGAATTGTTACCTCCGCATGAAGAGATTCGACATGGCGATGCAGTACTTCGGCAAGATCCTGGAGACGAACCCCGACAACGTTTATGCCCTGGCAGGGATGGGGGATGCCCACCTGGGCAAGGGCGATGTGGGTGGGGCCCTCTTGCACTGGAACGAACTCCTGAAGCGTGCCCCGGATAACATCTATATCCTCAACAAGGTCGCGGACCAGTACCGTAGGCAGGAGCAATGGGACAAGGCCGTTGAGTATTATCAGAGGGCCCTTGAGGTCGATCCCAGGAACCCTTATACCTTGGTGGGGCTTGGGGACTGCTTCGCTGCCCAATCCGATCACGACAAGGCCATGGAGATCTGGACCCAGGCCCTCGAATACAACCCATCCAACGTCTTCCTGCTCACGCGCCTGGGAGACGCCCACCGGAGGAACGGGCAGTGGGACCAGGCCATAGAGTATTACCAAAGGGCCTTGGCCTTGGACAGGAAGAACACCTTCGCCCTGGGAGGACTGGCAGATGCCTACAGGGGGAAGGAGTGCAGGGAAGAGGCCATAGAGACTTGGAGGAGATTCCTGGAGGTAGACCCGAACAACTTTTACATCCTCAACAGGCTGGGAGATGCGTACCGACGGCAGGGACAGACCGAAGAGGCGGTGGCATGCTACGATAGGATCCTGCGTCACTCGCCCAAGGACCGGTACGCCCTCATAGGCAAGTACCACGCCCTGGCCCATTCCGATGACCACAACCCCGAGCTGGAGAGCCTGGAGCGCGCCTTGCGCGAGATCGACCCAGAATTCCTCAAGACACGCCAAGGCCGGGGCCGCAATGCTCGCCGTTCTGTCTCCGAACCGCGGCGCTAGGTGATCGCAGGACGATCCTCTTTGCGACCGGCCCGGCGTCCTGCATCGCAACCGGGGTGCTGAGGTAGTCCATTGCCGACTCTCTTTCGTGCATTCCACCATGACGAGCTTGGGGGCGCTTCGGACGAGGCGAAGATACCCAGCCGATGGCCTTGACATCCCCCCCGAATCCGCATATAAGCTGAACAATCGACATCGTTGCTGTCGCCGATCCAGTCCCTGGGCAACGGTTCGAGCCAAAGAAACGGGCCGGAGAGACCTGCGTTGCCCTCCGGTAGAAAGGCCGGGAATCCGCTCCCCGCGAAGCCGAATCGGTTCATGGGGCGAATGGCGCCCGCGGCCCGGTGTCGGACGTTTACAAATCGGGGGACAACTCGGTCCTTATGGTCCGGGGGCTCCCCGTGGTGGTGATGTCCTAGAAATAGCAAAAAGGAGGAAATCCATGGCAAAGAGAGACATGAGCGTGACAAGGAGGGATTTCATCAAGACCACAGCGGCCGCAGGGGCCGTGGCTGCCGCGGGCACCTTGACCGGCCCCTTCGTGGTCAGGGGGGCGGCCAAGGAGATAAAGGTCGGGATGGTCCAGTCGTACTCCGGGGCATTCTCTTACGTGGGGGAGAGGGCGGAGAAGGCCATACGTCTGGCCTTCGACCAGTCCAAGTACCGCGACGTCGTCAAGTTCTTCGCAGAGGACGATCAGAACAAGCCCGAGGTGGCGGTGGAGAAGGCCCAGAAGATGGTGGAGAAAGAGGGGGTGGACATACTGGTGGGGCCGACTGCCGGACACACAGCCCTGGCCGTCTCCGAGTACTGCAAGACCAAGAAGAAGCTGATGCTTCTGGTTTACGGTGGGAACGTCAAGATCGCCGGGTCCAATTGCTCTCGTTACACCTTCATGTGCGGCCACACTACTTACAGCGCCAGCGCCCCGGGGGTCCCCTGGGTCTTCG
>CAZOXN010000083.1:0-8508 GCA_964583655.1 uncultured Desulfarculaceae bacterium
ACGCCGCCACCCCGTCATCACTTACTACCCACGAAGTGACACCAACAAACGCGAGGATTGGCAATGAGAAGGCCGTTTGCCTCGGGGGGTGATCGGTGTCATAATGGTCCAAGGAGCGAACAGAAGAGGGCGGAAGGAGTATGCTGATGCCAGAGGAGATAGTGCCGAACCTGTTCCGAATCGAGATCCCCTTGCCGGGGAGCCCCCTCAAGTACCTCAACTCTTATGTCGTCAGGTCCGAGGACAGGAATCTGGTCATCGACACGGGCCTGAACAGGAAGGAATGCGCCGAGGCGATGCTCGCCGGGCTTCGGGAGTTGAACTTGGATCTGGGCAGGACCGATTTTTTCATAACCCACATGCACGCAGACCACTTCGGGCTCGTCTCCAGGTTGGCCACCGAGTCCAGCCGCGTTTACTTCAACAGGCCTGAGATGGAGATCATAGAGGCCAGGGGCGGATGGGAACCCATGGTCACCTATGCCAGGATGAATGGATTCCCTGAGGATGAGCTCCGGGCGGCCCTTCAGAACCACCCTGGGTACAGGTACAGCCCTGACTGGGTGCCGGAGCTCAGTCTTCTCAAGGATGGCGACCTCCTCGAGGTAGGGGATTACGCGTTCAGGTGCGTGGAGACCCCCGGGCACACCATGGGACATATCTGTCTCCACGAGCCCCAAAGGGGAATCCTGGTTGCCGGGGATCACATCCTCATCGACATCACGCCCAACATCCAGTGCTGGTCGCAGAAAGGTGATCCCCTCAAGGACTATCTGGCCAGTCTGGACAAGGTGCACGGGCTGGAGGTCGGTCTCGTCCTGCCAGGTCACAGGCGCCTCTTGCAAGACCACAGGGGGAGGATCGAGGAATTGATACGGCACCACGAGAGGAGGGCGGCGGAGGTCCTCTCCATCCTGGACGGGAGGCCCAGCAGCGCCTACGAGGTGGCCTCGCACATGACGTGGGACATCGCCTTCGACTCTTGGGACCGCTTTCCGCCTGCCCAGAAGTGGTTCGCCACAGGGGAGGCCATCGCACACCTGAGGTATCTCGAGGAAAGGGGCGAGCTCTACAGGGTCGAAGACCACCGCGGAGTCACGTTGTTCGGCCGGGCCTAGCGACGGGGAGGCCCTCACCCCTTGGTGGCAGGGCCCTCGACGCGCACCTTCATCAAGATCTGTCCCCACCCCCCGCACTCCGGCCCCACGTCCTGGCAGTGCACCACGTCGAACAGGAGCTCGTTGGGGTCCAGGTGCTCCACAAACCGCTCGAACACCGCGTTGACGATACCCGACAGGGGGGCAAGGGCCCAGATGCAGATCCTCTCCGGGCACTCATCGCGGATGAGCTGCCCATTGCCGTTCATGACGATCCTGTCGCCCACCTTCAGTTGGGAGTGGCAGCCGTGGGACCTTATCACCTCGGCGACGATCCTGTGGGTCATGAACTGGGGCGTCTCCTCCACCATCTTCCTGTATCTGGGGTTCGAACGAAGGGAGGCGATCTCCTCGTCGCTGTAACCCAGGTGCACCTGGAGCCTTCTCCATCTCTCCTCTAGATCCATCGTCTCTCTCCTCCTGGCGTTGGGTGCTGCAAGGCGCATCTGCACTGTATCCAGCTCATGTGCGCCGGGCCCCGTCCTCCCTGAAGGCCTTGTAGGCTGCCAGCTTCTCCAGGATGGAGGCCGCTTCGGAGAACGACCCGTCGAGCCATGGCACCCCGTGCTCGTGAAAACTCCTCACGAAGATCCTCCTGAAAAGGTCGTACTGCTCGTTGTTCTCCCTGACCTGGCGCAAGAGGATGATCAGCGGTTTCCCCACCTTGCTCGCCGCCCGGGCGGCCACCTTCCCCACCATCCCGGCCAGGGCCAGACGCCTCTCCTCGCCGATGATGGTCCCCAGGAACTCTATGGAGAGCAGCAGGACCAAGGTGTCGACATTGGGGTCCTGGCCGATGACCTCCAGGAGCTTGTCTGCCAAGGCCATCCCGGTGCCGCCCGGATCCACCGGGTTTGCGAGATCCACGTTCTCCTCGGGCAGGATCTCCCGCAGGGCTTGCTCCGTCTCTCGAGAGAGCCTCGGGATGGAGAGGGAAGGATGGGCCGAGAACTCGTCGCACAGGTTCACGGTGCTACCCCCGCCCGGACTGATCACGGCCAGGCGTCTCCCAGGCAAGGGAAAGCCAGGCTGCAGGAGCCGCAAGACCCTCTTGGCCTCCCAGTGACTCCCCACCTGGATGGCCCCTGCCTGCCGCAAGGCCGCTGAGAATACCTCCTCGTTGCCCGCCATCGATCCGGTGTGGGTCATGGCCGCTGCCTTGCCGCGTGGGGTCACCCCCCCTTTCCAGATCACCACCGGCTTCCTAGGGGTGATCCTACGCACGATGTCCAGGAATCGGCGGCCGTCCCTCACGTCCTCCACGTACGCCCCCAAGACCTGTATCCCGGGGTCGGCCCCCATGTATTCCAGCAAGTCGTTGACGCTGAGGTCCAACTGGTTCCCCAGGGAGACAACCTTGTTGAAGAACAGCAGGGAGTCGCCGGCGCCCCACAGGAGGTCCACGGCGTGCCCCCCTGACTGGGAGATGAAGCCGATGGTCCCGGGTAGGTCCACTATCTCGTGATGGCTTCTCCAAAATCCGACCCTAGCCTCCTGGCTGTACACACCCAAGCAGTTGGGACCTATGAGCCTTATCCCCCTCTTGCGGGCCTCATGGAGGAGATCCCCCTCCAGTTCCCCCCTGCCGATCTCTCCGAAGCCGGATGTGTGGATCACGGCGAACCTGAGCTTGCCCGGGGGACACGCCCTTATGACATCCACGGTGGCTGCGGCCGGCACAGCCACGAAGGCGAGGTCTATCTCCCCTGGGATCTCGGCCAAGGAGCTGTAACACCTCAGGCCAAGGACCTCCTTGTACTTGGGGTTCACCGGGAGTATCCTCCCCGGGTACTTCATCTGAATCAGGTACTGGGTGAAGTTGAAACGCCCGACCGCCTCCCGGATGGAGGCCCCCACATGGGCAACCGATCCAGGGTAGAAGAGCCGATCCAGTTCTCGACCGGAGTCATCCTTCACGTTGGTCCCCTGCGGATGGATGGTATCTTGGCGGAGGAGGTAGGATTCGAACCCACGGCCCCGCTCATCACGGGACAACGGTTTTCAAGACCGCCGCCTTAGTCCTCTCGGCCACTCCTCCGTGATGATCTTCCAGATTGCGTAGGTACCAGCAAGCTTGCCCCGCGATCTCAAGCGCTTGCGACGCTTGGATTCTGTCCGTTGTTCGTTGTCACTGGTCCGCTTGAGAGCTCTCCTTCGTCCGTTGTTTGTATTCCGTTTACAAGGCCCGCATTTGAGGGGACAGGACTTCTCCATCTGCCTGGTCGCCCTCCCATCGCTGTTCCAAGCTCGGGGACTGCCACTGACGACGGGAAACTCGCTACAGACGCTTCTCAGGCCTGATTACCTCCATCCCCCCCATGTACGGCCTGAGGGCCTCGGGCACCTCAACGCTTCCGTCCACGCGCTGGTAATTCTCCAGTATGGCCAGCATGGTCCTCCCCACGGCGAGCCCGGAACCGTTGAGCGTGTGGACGAACTCGGTCCCCTTCTTCCCCTTGGGCCGGTACCTGATCCCGGCCCTTCGGGCCTGGAAGTCCGTGAAGTTGCTGCACGACGAGATCTCCTTGAAGATCCCCTGGCCCGGGAGCCAGACCTCTATATCATATGTCTTGGCCGAGGCGAAGCCGAGGTCCCCTGTGCAGAGGCTCACCACCCGGTAATGGAGGCCCAGTCGCCGCAGCACCTCCTCGGCGTCCCTGAGGAGCCTTTCCAACTCCTCCCAGGAGCTCTGCGGGGTGACTATCTTGACCAGCTCCACCTTGTCGAACTGGTGCTGCCTGGTGAGGCCCCGCACGTCCTTTCCGTGAGAGCCGGCCTCGCTCCTGAAACATGGGGTGTAAGCCACATAGCACAAGGGGAGCTGGGCCTCATCGATGGTCTCCTCCCGATGTATGTTGGTCACCGGCACCTCTGCTGTGGGGATGAGGTACAGGTCCCACCCCTCGATCTTGAACAGGTCCTCCTCGAACTTGGGCAACTGCCCGGAGCCCACCAGGCACCCCCGGTTGACCATGACCGGGGGGAGGGCCTCCAGGTAGCCGTGTTCCCTGGTGTGCAGCTCCAGCATGAACTGGATAAGGGCCCTCTCCATCAAGGCGCCGGCCCCCACCAGGAGGGTGAAACGCGATGTCGCCAGCCTGGCGCCCCTCCGGAAATCGAGAATCCCCAAGGCTTCGCCTATCTCCCAGTGGGGCCTCGGCTCGAAACCGAAGGCGGGGGGGGTCCCCCACCGTCTCAACTCCAGGTTCTCGGTCTCGTCTCTTCCCTTCGGAACTGACTCGTGGGGGAGGTTGTGGAGCTCGAGCATTCGGGCCTCGAACAGGCCCTCCACCTCCCTTCGCTCGGCCTCCACCTGCCTGAGTGCCTCTCCCAGGGCGCTGACTTCCTCCTTGACATGGGAGCAATCCTCCTTGCGGGCCAGCATCCTGCCTATCTCCTCCGAAAGCCCCTTGCGGCGATGCTGCAACTCCTCCCATTGGGCGATGAGGGTGCGGCGGCGGGCATCCAGCTCCAGGAGTCCATCCAGGTCGAAGGCGACCCCGCGATTCCTCAGGGCCTCGCGAACCCGCTGCGGATCTTGTCTCAGGATGCGGACGTCTATCATCGTAACTACGGTCTCCTGCCAACGCCGGCGCATGCCATGGTATCCCGGGGTCATTGCCCCCGTCAAGGATGGGAGGGCGAGACTCCTTCCAAGATCCGGCGCAGGCCTTTGACCGATGCGTCCAGGTGGTCCACCGGCACCTCGAGGGTCACGGTCTCGTCGTAGCCCGCACGGACCAAGGCCCGGAAGATGGAGGGGAAGTCGATCACGCCAGCCCCCACAGGGAGGTGGAGGTCGTCCTGGACCCGGTCTCCACCCATGTTGTCGTGGGCGTGGACATGGCGGATGCGCTGGGGCCAAAGCCCCAGGAACTCCCAGGTGCGGTTGGAATGACTCAGCAATTGCCCGTGCCCTATGTCCAGTGTCAGCCCGAGCTGCGGGCATCCATCCAAGAGCGGACCGAGGTCCTCCGGTCTCTCGCTGAGGTTCTCCAGGCAGACCTGGATCCCCCGCTTGTGTCCCTCCTGGGCCATGGCCCAGAGGATGGGACGCTTGCGTTCCATCACCTCCCTGGGTATGAAGCGTCCGTCCATCCAGAAGTGGACGGTGAGGAGGGGTGAGGAGATCTCACCACACAGGTCGAGGAGATGGATGATCTCCCGGTAAAACTCCCCACCCAATCGCTCCACGTCACATGGATCCCCCTCGTTGTGAGCGTGGACCAGGAGGGAGAGGTTCCACTGCCTGGAGGCATCCAGGAGATCGCGGGGCCGATATATCAGTTCCGCACCCTGGAGGAGATTGATCTCCGCGAGATCCAGCCCCAAGGCACCGATCCTCTCCACCTCGCCCATGTTGTACGCCCTACCACCCCAGCGCATCTGCCCGCACCCCCTGCAAAGGGCCTCGACAGCATTGTGCGCAGACCCTTCATGGGGTTGTCAAGGGTCGGCGTGGAAGAGGGGCGCTGGGGGCTTGTCAAGGCCCGTGAATTGAGCCATGATGAGACCGTCTCTAGAGGGCTTCAGCGGACACACAGGGCATGGACAAGGTCGCCTCCCTCGGTCAAGCATCGGGATGTTGTCCCTCGGGTTCTAGTGAACCATTCACATACCAGAGGTCTCTGAGAATGACTTCTCGGATGTCTCTTCTCGACGCCTTGTGACGGGCCTCAGGGCATTCCAGATCCCCTCCTCCCGGGTCCCCCAAAAAAAGGTCGGGGAAAGAGTGGGGCGGGGAGACTGCATGAAGGAGGGAGTCACCATGTTGCTCGCCATGAACCCTCGTAACCCAGAAGTCAGGAAGATCCGGCAGGTGGTCGAGGTCCTGCGCCGTGGCGGTGTCATCGGGTATCCCACCGACACGGTCTACGGGATCGGGTGCAGCATCTTTCAAAAAGGTGCGATCCAGAAGATATACGAGATCAAAGGCAAGGACCGCCACAAACCGCTGAGCTTCATCTGCTCCGATCTGAAGGATATCAGCCAGTACGCACAGGTCTCCAACTACGCGTACAAGACCATGAAGAAGTTGCTCCCCGGGCCTTACACCTTTCTCCTTCAGGCCACCCGGATGGTCCCCAAGATCATGCTCACAAAACGAAAGACCGTTGGGATTCGGGTCCCGGACAACCCCATCTGCCTAGCCTTGGTGAAGGAGTTGGGTCACCCCATCATAACGACGAGCGTCTCCAAGCCGGACGAGCAGCTATACAACGACCCCCAGGAGATCCACGACCGCCTGAAGGGGAGGCTGGATCTGGTCATCGATGGGGGTGTCATCGTGGCTGAGCATTCCACCATCGTGGACCTGACGGACGAGACCCCGGTGATCCTCAGGGTGGGCAAAGGCCCTGTGGCCTACTTCACCGCTGAGCGGGAGACCAAGGAGGAGGAAGCCTGATTCCAGACCTTCTTCAGGCCTTCTGGAACAGCCCAGCCAGGAGGAGGAAGCCATGTTATTCATGAACATCTGCACGTGGCCCATGGAGAACCAGAGAACGGTGGAGGAAAAATGGAGAATGTGGAAGTGGCCCAAGGGCGTCACGGTCCTGTGCGAATTCACGGACCTGCAAGGGGGCCGCTCCTTCAACGTCATCAAGGCGGACATGAAGGGTCTCATCGCCACGCGCGCGGACTGGATGGATCTGGTCAAGTTCGAGACCTTCCCGGTATATCCCATCGGGGTGTCCAAGTCCCTGGCCAAGAAGTATTACGGATGAACGTGCTGACCGTGAAGGCAAGGGCGTGCGTGGTATGATAGAGGACCCCTGCGCATCGAGGGACCGGGGGACAGCGGTCCTCGTGGCCGGGATCGGACGTTTCGGCTCACGGGCCCTGAGGGAGCTAAGAGAGAGGCATCCGAGGTGGAAGCTCCTGGCAGTGGACAGCGACCCGGCCAAGCTTACCCCTTGGAAGGGGCGAGGGATAGAGACGCATGCGGGGGACGCTGTCGAGATCCTGGATGCCATGATGGAGCGGTGCCCTCCTCGCTGGGTCGTGGCCGCAGTACCTTTCCACCTGGCCCATGCATGGCTCATGCACAGGCTCTCGAGCCGAGGTCCAAGTGCACAGAGGATCCCGGTCCCGGGTGACCTCCCGGTGCCCAACCCGATCCGTGGTGCCGCGGGGGACCTCTATGGCAGTTACGCCACCTTCCTCTGCCCAGAGCACTGCCCGGAGCCCAGAGGCAGGTGCAGCGTGACCGGAGAGGAGAGGCCGGTGCCCCTTTTCCGGCTCCTCTCCCGGCTTCGTCCCAGCGGGTACAGGGTCATCGGCATAAGGAGCTATCAGCTCGCACCAGGGGTGGGTGGGTGCCGGGCGGAGGAGATGATGGGGCTTTGCGAGGCCGTGGAAGCCTCTCCCGGGGACCTGATCGTGTATACCGCCTGCCGTTGCCACGGGGTCCTGAGCGGTCTCAGGGTGAGCCCTCGGCGTTGACAAGGTGAGTCTGGTTCTGGTAGGTTAGGCTCGTAGTCGAACCGAGGGAGTGGCTTGGAATTCAAGGGGGTCCAGCCCCCTTCTCTATTGAGGAACGTCCCACTTGCGGGTCTGATGGTGGATCTGATCCCTCCCACATGCTTTCCGTCGGCCTCGCGTCTCCCACAGGGCCATGCCCCTAAGAAACGTCTTTGCCTCACGGGATCTACGCCCCCTCCGGCGCAATGGAGAGGTCCCTTGAGACGGTTTTTCGTGGCTGATCCAAAGAGACTGCCCGACACGCAACGCCCCCCTGGGCCCTTTCAACGGGGGTGCCGCATGAGAACGCATCGGGCCAAGGACACGATGTCAGGGAGGTAGGTCGTGTATTCGGAGAAGACGCTCACACAGGTGGCGGAGATGCAGGAGGCGTGGGATAGAGCCCTGGAGGATCACCGATCCGTCCACTCGGAGAGGAGGGATCGATTCACCACCGTCTCCAACCAGGAGATCAAGCCCATCTACACCCCGCTCGACGTGGGGGAGGCGGATTTCGCTGAGAGGATCGGCTTCCCGGGCTCCTATCCTTTCACCCGGGGGGTCCAGCCCAACATGTACAGGGGGCGGCTCTGGACCATGCGCATGTTCGCGGGGATGGGGACCGCGGAGCAGACCAATGCCCGGTTCCGCTACCTCCTCTCCCAGGGCCAGACCGGCCTCAGCGTGGCCTTTGACATGCCGACGCTGATGGGCAGGGACTCCGATGACCCGCTGAGCAGGGGGGAGGTGGGAAAGTGCGGGGTCGCCATCGACACCCTGGCGGACATGGAGATCCTGTTGCGGGAGATCCCCTTGGACCAGGTGACCACCTCCATGACCATCAACCCCCCCGCCTCGATCCTCCTGGCCATGTACATCGCGGTGGCAG
>CAZOXN010000084.1:0-8314 GCA_964583655.1 uncultured Desulfarculaceae bacterium
GGTTCAGATTCGGGGGCTGTGCGTCCAGTATAACGGTGAACCTGCCCTGCAGGACATCGATCTGGACATCCGGGAAGGGAGCTATGTGGGGATCCTGGGACCCAACGGAGCAGGAAAGAGCACCTTGCTCAAGGTCATCCTGGGGCTTGTGAGGCCATCGCGTGGGACCGTACGGGTCTTCGGTCAGCCGCCCGAGGGCCTCAGGGCCCGCGGGGGGCTGGTGGGATACCTCCCCCAGAGGCCCTTGGGGAACCCCAACTTCCCTGTCTCGGCACGAGACGTCGTCCTCATGGGTCGGTACGGCCACGTCGGCCTCTTCAGGAGGGTGCGGAGACAAGATAGGGAGGCAGCCGCCCGCAGCCTGGAGCGGGTGGGGATTTCGCACCTGGCCAAAAGACCCATAGGAGAACTCTCCGGAGGGGAACAGCAGCGCGTGTTCATCGCCAGGGCCCTGTGTGCGGAGCCCAGGCTCTTGATCCTGGACGAGCCCACCATCTCCCTGGATGCATGCGCGCAAGACGAGGTCTACGAGTTGGTCGACAGGTTGAAACAAGAGATGGGGCTAACGGTCCTGATGGTATGCCATGACGTGGGGGCTGTTTCCCGTTTCGTGGACGATGTCATCTGCATCAATCGACGAATACACGTCCACCAGCCCCCGCCCATAGGCCGGTTGGGGCTCGAACAGACTTTCGGATGCAGCGTGGAGTACCTGTTTCATGGCGAGGTGCCGCATCGCGTGGTGAGGCCTCATGGTGACTGACCTCTTGACTGTGGGCTTCCTCCAAAGGGCATTCCTGGCCGGGATCATGGTGAGCCTTGTGTGCGGGGTCCTGTCTGTGTTCGTCATCCTTCGGCGGATGTCCTTCATCGGGGTCGGCATCTCCCACTCCGCCTTTGGAGGGGTGGCCCTAGGTTTCCTCTTGGGAGTGAGTCCCCTTTGGGCCGGGGTATCGTTCTCGCTGGTAGTGGCCGTCATCATCGAATGGTCCAAGGGGCGCAGCCAGATAGGCGAGGACGCCGCTATAGGGATCCTGTTTTCGGCCTCCATGGCCCTGGGGGTCGTGTTCCTTCACCTGTCGCGCACCTACAACGTAGATGTGTTCGGTTTTCTCTTCGGCAATATCCTGGCCGTAGGGAAGGGCCAGATCTTGGACATCCTCTTCATGACTGTGGCCGCGTTGTCCTTCTTCTTCGCCTTTTACAAGGAACTCGTGTTCCTGAGTTTCGACGAAGAGATGGCTTGGGTGAGCGGGGTCCCTGTGGGGGCCCTCCGGTACCTGTTCATCGTGGTGATGGCCGTGGTGGTCATCATGTCCATGTACCTTGTGGGGATCATACTGGTCGAGGCCCTCTTGGTGATCCCAGGGGCCATAGCGAGAAACCTCACGAAGCACATTCGCACCATGGTCTGGGCATCCGCTGGCGCCTCGGTGGGTTCGACCCTGGCAGGGTTGTGGCTCTCCTACCAACTGGACCTCCCTTCCGGGGCAGCCGTGGTCTTGGTCTTGGCCCTGTTGTTCTTCTTGTCGATCTTGCCGCGTGGCCTCCGAAGGCCCGCGCGCGCCTTGAGCTAAGGGGTGACCGCGATGTCCTTGATCAAGCTCCTCTCCTCTGATCTCAACGGGACCTTGGTCCAGCCTCATACCATGCAGGAGATGATCCGCGCAGGGTTCCCTCATGATCCTCCCCGGTACGAGAAGGCTCGCAAGGCCTTTGCCCTTCAGACGGAGGGAAGGCTTTCCATGGCCGAGACGTTTCGGATCGCGGGGGAACAGACGAGGGGGCTGCCATTGAGGAGTGCCATAGAGTACTCGACGCGCATGCCTTTTGTGGCTGGGTACGCATCGCTGATGGGTTTCATCGAGAGGCGGGGGATCCATCTGGCGATCATCTCTACGGGGTACACGGTTACGCTCCACGTCATTCGCTATGCCACTGCCACCGTCCCTTTTCACGCTCGGTGCAATCGCCTCGTCTTTGCCCATAGAGGGGGGCAGCTCGTAGAAGAAGCTGAGTTGGAGTCATTGGTCCGGCAGTACATACAGAGACCCGGGGCCAGCAGCGAGGGATTGTACGATTCCATCCGAGCCACGGGTGAAGTGGTCCTGGGGATCACGGACGAAGGAGACAAGGCGCGCTTGGCCCTGGAAGTGGCGAGGTCCCTCGGAGTGGCTCCCACTCAAGTGGCGCACATGGGAGATACCATGGGGGACAGCGGCGGGATCCTCGGGGTAGCCCGGGCCGGCGGGCTAGGTATTGCCTTCAATTACAACCAGGCCCTGGAGGCATTCCTCCTGAGAGAGGGGCGAAGGGAGATCGACACCGGCCACATCGTCCTCTTGGAGCCCAAGGGACCCGATTCCAACCTGGGCAAGGTGATCCCCCTCTTGGAATGAGCCAGGCCAGGGGCACGCCCTCCTAGGCCTTGGGCTTTTTTGGCTTGCCTTCTCAACCGATCTCCTGGTGCGAATGATCCAACCCCAACGGCCCCCCCAAGGGGGGCGACCAGCAGGGGGCTGAAGGGCCTACTGTTCCACTGACAAAGGCGTTGGATCTTGGCCTTCCTTGGGCCGCAGGGCCGAGCAGCGGACCTCCATCCTCATGGCACCCCGCCCCCCAGTGAGGAGGAGCGTCGCCCAGGTGTCCTCGGTCTTCCAGGAGGTGTACAGGATCGCCCCACCCCTTCGAATGACATCCTCCATCAAGGCGAGCGTCTTTTGGTCTTTGCCCTCAGAGGGGACCTCCAGGGCCTTGGCCTCCTCCCTCGAAGTAGCTGAGCCGGTCTCCACGGGCTGCCCGAGTCTTTTGGTCAGTCGCTTCCTGATTTTCATATAGTCCTGAATGCACTGCCCTGGTTGCGCATCCTGACGGTCCAGTCTGCCCCCCGAATACTTGACAAACACACACCTCACCTCGGCAAGCCGATCCCTCTTGAAGGTGTACTCGAGGATCGCCTCTTCCCCGAGGGCCCTGGAACTGAACGCCAGGACGTCCCCTCTTGATAAAACCAGGTCCGAACTTCCTTCAGTGCCCCTGTGTATCTCGTCCCTGGTCTTGCCCCACGGGATCTGGGTCGGAAACCTTTCCCCAGTCTGCGCAAAGCCCTGGCCGACCATCGCCCATAGGGTCCCCAGGACAATGAGCACAAATACGTTCCGTCGGTCCGTCGCACCCATCACGTCCCTCAGATCCCTCCTGGCGCTCGAAGACCCGCCGCTTCATCGGATCTCAGGTAAGGCAATTTTCTATTCTAGCATCTCGGGCCCTCTGAGGTCTCTCGTTTTCAAGGGAGGCCATCTGTCGCTGGCTGAGGACGATCCTTGGGAGCAGAGCCAGGTTATCCCCAGGTTTTAGGACCCCCGCCCGATACCCCATAAGGCCGGGGGATGTGTGAACGAGCAACGACTGGCTGACCACTGACAAAGGGCAGGAGTCGTATTACAGCCGGGCCCAAGAGCGCGGACCTCAGTGTAAGTGACGGGCCTTTCGCAAGCGAAGGTGTCGGGTTGACAACAGGGGGGCAACCCCGTATAATCCGGGCAATTCGCGAGCTTGCGGGTTCGACGGGTGGCCATGGCAAAAAAAAAGAGCGTGTTTGTCTGCCAGTCTTGTGCCTATAGATCCCCCAAATGGATGGGTCGCTGTCCGGATTGCGGACAATGGAACAGCTTGGTGGAGGAGATCCCCCGGTCCGATTTGCCTGTGAGGCGAGGTTGGTTCGATTCCGGTTCCCCCCCGTCCCCCCTGCCATTGTCCTCCATCCCCTCTGAGAAAACCGAGAGGCTGAGCACCGGGTGGCCGGAGGTCGACAGGGTCTTGGGGGGAGGACTGGTGAGCGGCTCAGTGATCCTGGTGGGGGGCGATCCCGGGATCGGAAAGTCCACCCTTCTCCTCCAGTTGGGGTGCGCCTTGGCCGCGCAGGGGGCGAGGTCGGTCTACCTCAGCGGGGAGGAGTCCCCTCATCAGATCAAGATCAGGGCCGAGCGCCTCGGGCTCTCGCACGATCATCTGTGGGTCATGGCGGAGCCCAACCTGGAACGCTCCCTGGAGGCCTGCCTCCCCCTGGATCCTGAGCTCTTGATCGTGGACTCCATACAGACCCTCTATACCGACAGCCATCCGTCACTGCCGGGAAGCGTTGGTCAGCTCAGGGAGACCACTGCCATC
The DNA here is from genome assembly GCA_964583655.1 of uncultured Desulfarculaceae bacterium. Taxonomy (GTDB): domain Bacteria; phylum Desulfobacterota; class Desulfocorpusculales; order Desulfocorpusculum; family Desulfocorpusculum; genus CAZOXN01. Next base: position 4,171 of record CAZOXN010000084.1, read on the forward strand.
CTCACCTCCCTGGCCAAGGGGCGTGGGATGATAGTGATATTGGTGGGACATGTAACCAAGGAGGGCGTCCTGGCGGGCCCCAAGATCCTGGAACACATGGTCGACACCGTCCTCTATCTGGAGGGGGACCGAGGTCACCCTTTCAGGATAATGCGCGCTGTGAAGAACCGTTTCGGCTCGACGGACGAGATCTGTATCCTGGAGATGCGGGAAGGTGGGCTCGACGAGGTCCTCAATCCCTCGGAGAGGTTTCTCAAGGAGAGGCCTAGCGGTGTTTCCGGGTCGGTGGTCCTCGCGAGCATCGAGGGTAATCGCCCCCTCCTGGTGGAGCTCCAGGCCCTGGTGGCCAGGTCCAACTTCGGGATGCCCAGGCGGGCCACCATGGGGGTGGATGGCCAGCGTGCCGCTCTCCTCATAGCAGTGTTGGAGAAACGCGTCGGGATGCGCCTCGCAGAGCAGGACATCTACCTCAACGTGATCGGTGGGATGAGGGTCGAGGAGCCAGGGGTTGACTTGGGGATAGCTTCTGCTATAGCATCCAGCCACATGAACCGCCCCCTGGATCCTGATCTGGTGCTCTTCGGGGAGATCGGGCTCACGGGCGAGGTGCGGGGCATCCAGAGGGTCTCACCCCGACTTCGGGAGGCCCACCGGATGGGTTTTCAAAGGTGTCTCTTGCCCAAGGGCAACCTGGAGCAATTCCGGGAGGAGACCCCGTTGGAGCTCATTGGGGTGGATTCGGTGGGCAAGATGATGGAGGTGCTGTTTTGAGAAAGGACGTGATCAAGCGGCACTCTGACCCCAAGTCCTTGTGCAGGGAGAGGCTTCGAAGGCTGTTGATGACCGGCAGGAAGGCCGAACTGATACTGACGAGGGTCATGGGATTGCTGGCCACAGCGTTTCTCCTGACTGCCGTGGCAGAGTGGGTGATAAGGGATTCCGCCCTTTCATCGGCACCTGAACCCAAATTCGAGTCGTTTCTAACCCCCGGGGCCGCTCGCACCCTGATGAACGTGCCGACGGAGGAGTTCACGGACTATTCCTCTGCCGAATCCCCGGAGCGCACCCTGGAGGCGACCTTGAAGAAAGGGGACTGCCTCGCCGATCTCCTGGCCAAGGAGGGGATCCCTGGTCCATCGATCCAGGAGCTGACCCAGGCGATCCGGCCGGTCCTGGACCTGAGGCGCCTCCCAGAGGGGAGGAGTTTCAGCCTCACATACGACGATCGCACTGGGCAGATCATTCGATTCGAATCCTTGGCGGATGACGATCACGCAGTGGTGGTGGAGCGGACAGAGAACGGCCTCAGAGGTAGGAAAGAGGCCTTCCAGTACGAGGTCCGATCGAGGACGATATCCGGGACCATTCGCGGTTCCCTGTTCAAGGCCGCTGAGGAGGCTGGCCTCCCAGTGCAGACTATCGTTTCCTTGATAGAGATCTTCGATTACGACATCGACTTCCACGTGGACCTTCGCCAGGGAGATACCTTTCAGGTGCTCCTGGAAGAGAAGTACCTGGATGGGCAGTTCGTCCGGGCAGGACGCATCTTGGCCGCTCGGCTGGAGAGCAAGGGTAAGCCCTTTTACGCCTTTCGATTCCAGGCAAGGGATGGGCGAGCGGATTACTATGACCGGGAAGGGCGCTCCCTGCGAAAGACGTTTCTCAAGTCTCCCTTGAAGTACACACGTGTCTCTTCCTCTTTCACCCACAGCCGCCTCCACCCGATCCTGGGGATCTACCGACCGCATCTCGGGGTGGATTACGCGGCCCCCACTGGGACGCCCGTGAGGGCAGTGAGCGACGGTCGGATAACGTACGCGGGTTGGAAAGGTGGGTTCGGCAATTACGTCAAGATCCAGCACAACGGCACATACACGTCTACCTATGGACATCTCCAACGATTTGCCAATGGCGTCCGTCAAGGAGGCACTGCGCGCCAGGGGCAGGTGATCGGATACGTCGGGGCCACAGGTCTCGCTACCGGCCCGCATCTCGACTTTAGGCTCCTCAAGGGCGGTCAGTTCATCGATCCCCTGAAGGTCAACTTCATCAACTCAGAGCCCGTGGGCAAGGCCGAGATGGGGGCGTTCCGTCATCTCGTGGGCCAATACGTGGCCCAGCTCGAAAAGGCCTCGGTGGAGGTGGCGAAGGCAGCCCCCCCTCGTCGCTTGTGAGGTGAGGTGGCAACCGGCAGAGGCGTCCATCGCGGCTCCCCCTGGTCATCAAAGATCCCTCTATTGTCCCCACGGAGCAAGGACCATGGATGACAAGCCCTTTGGGCCAAGGGCCCGGGCCATCTCCTCGGTGCTCGCCCCTCTCATGCCAAGCTTCTCATTATGACCGCGACAGTCAATGTCGCCATCAGGGCCCAAACCGTCACCACCACGCACAGCCCGGCCCATCGCCAAGATCTGCCGTCAAGGCCAGAGGCCCTTGCCCTTTGTCTACACTCCATGAGGACCTCTTGCGGGATCATCCTGATGGCAAGGGCCATACCCACCGGGACCAGGACCAGGTCATCCACTTGCCCCAGGACGGGGATGAAGTCGGGAATCAGGTCGATGGGGCTCAGGGCGTAGGCGATGAGGCAGGCAAAGAGGATTTTGGCGTACCATGGGACCCTTGGGTCCTGGCACGCGAGGTACACGGCGTGGATCTCAGAGTCGAGTTGCTGGGCCCTCCCTTTCCAGTTCATGGTCTTCGCTTCCCTTCTCGAAAGGCCCTTGGGCACCGCAGGAGGGGTCCTGTTGCCTTAGGATATCCTCCAGCGTGATTCCATCCAGGGTCCGCTGGATGGAGTGAGAGAGGAAGGCCCAGACACCCCTTGCCCTGCACTGACCCGAGCGCTCGCAAAGCCGGGTATCGTCCAGGCATTCCACTGGATTCATGGGCTCCTCGAGTGCGCGGATGACCTCCCCGACACTGATCTGGGACGGGGACCGACTGAGCCGATACCCGCCAGCCGCACCGCGGGTCCCTTCGACGATGCCAGCCCGTCTCAGCGGCCTGATCAATTGCTCCAGGTACTTGAGGGAGATCCCCTGCTGTCTCGCGACACGGGAGAGGGAGACCACACCCCTGTCATAATTCAGGGCTAGCTCCAACATCGCCCTTGTCCCGTACTGGGCCTTCTTGGACAAACGCATGGGGCCGCCTCGGTCACAAAGCCCTTGGTTTGAAGAAAGTCATTGCGCCTGTGAAGGCCTGTCTCGGGTTACCTGTGGCCGGCTGCGTCTTGTCGCAAGAAAGAGACAACCGACAGACCAGCCCGGGCCCGCAAGACGCCGAACCTCGCCGTTTCCTCCGCAGGCCGTCCTGGACAACGGCTAGAGCCTCTTTCCGCAAGCCTTGCAGTATACCAAGGTCTCGGGGTTCTCCTGGTCGCAATACGGGCAGTGCCGGAACTTCTTTTCCTCGTCATGCCCGTGTTCCTCGTATTCGGGCATGGGAGTGCCGTACTTCTTATGCTTGTAGTCGTGGATCGCCCTATGCAGGGCGTCAGAACCGAGGTTCGAGCAGTGGAGCTTGTTCTTAGGGAGGCCTCCCAAGGCCTCCGCCACGTTATCGCGCCCGATCTGGAGGGCCTCATCCAGGGTTTTCCCCTTGGCCATCTCGCTGACCATGCTGCTCACGGCTATGGCAGCCCCACAGCCAAAGGTCAAGAACTTCACGTCCTTTATCACCCCGTCCTCCACCTTGATGAAGAACTTCATCATGTCTCCGCAGACAGGGTTTCCGACCTCCCCCACGCCATCAGGGTCCTTCATCTCTCCCACGTTGCGCGGGTTCTGGAAGTGATCCATCACGATATCCGAGTACATAAGACCCCTCCCTCTGATGTTGCTTTTCCCTTTCGGCACGCGTCGGCCCAAGGACTGCTGACCGTGAAATCGCATATCCTAGTCCGGCACTATGAATTATAGTCTCATTCGGCCCTGTGTCAAGGGTCGGGTTATCCACCCAGGGATCGCTCCTTGGTTCGTCTCCAAGGGAGACATGACTCTCGAGGTCGGCAGTGGTCTTCCCCCTGGATTCGCGCTAAAATGCTCAGTAGGGCTCAAGGAGGAGACGGCCCCAAGCCTTCATCGTCGAGGATTTGGACCTGCTCCAGGGCTGGCGAGCCAGCTTGGTGCATAGCAGGGAG
>CAZOXN010000085.1:0-6120 GCA_964583655.1 uncultured Desulfarculaceae bacterium
TAGACCGAACAGACCAGATAGACGGAACAGACCGAACAGACCAGATAGACGGAACAGACCAGACAGACGGAACAGACGGAATAGACGAGATAGACGGAATAGACCAGGTGGTGCTCAACGCTGGTAGGAGACGACAGGGATGATGTCGTATTTCCTGGCGAGCTCCGAGGCCTCCGGGCGGAAGAAATAGCCGAACATGACCTTGACCACCCTCCCCTGGACAACGGGCAGGACCTTGGCCAAGGTGTTCTGAAACGCCTCGACCTCTCTGGCGTAGATCCTGGACTTGACCTCGCCGAGGATCGTGACCTTCTCCCCTTGCAATGTCCCCTCGGCGTAAAGGTTGATCTCCACGTCCTCCCCGTCCACCGGGAGGAACCTCCGTTCGAACTCCCCCATCTCGATCCCGAGGTGGCGATAGAGGTACCCGGGAAGGACCACATGCGCGATGTCCTCGAGGCCGAAGCCGATGTTCTCGGCCAGGGCGCCCACCTGTCGCGCGAGGTTTCTCATCTCCCTTGTCAGGGTCTCCACGCTGTCCGCGAGCCGTTCTACCTTGGCGGAGAGTCTGTCGAGCCTTTCTTCTGTCTTCTTCTGAGCCTCGGCAAGTTCCTCTACCTTGGCGGAGAGTCTGTCGAGCCTTTCTTCTGTTCTTTGCTGTGCCTGGGCGAGCTGGTCTAACCTTTCCTCTGTCTTCTTCTGTGCCTCGGCGAGTTCCTCTACCGCGGCGGAGAGTCTGTCGAGCGTGTGCTCTGTGCGCTCCTGGGCCTCGGCCAGATCCGTTACGGCGGACTTCAAGGCATCGAAGTCCTTGCGCGTGACCCTGATCTCGCGCATCCTTCGATCGACGATGGAGACGATCGCCCTATATGTCTTCTCGTCAATGCCTGACTGGGTTTCCATGAGATGAATCGTACCTCAGAGCGTCCCGGGAATCAAGCGCCGGTCCACGCGGGCAAGGCAACAGAGACCGTTCGAGCCGAGGCGAGAGGCACAAGAAAAAGCCGCGCTATTACAGCACCGCCAGGCGGTAGTAAAGCAACTTGAGCCACTGCAGGACCACCTCCTGCCAGCCGTGCCAGGTATCGCGCCAGTTCTCGGGTGTCCTCTCACCGAAGACCGGGGCCACCGACACCCTTATCCCCGCAGGTTCGAGCACCGCGCTCCACACAAGGAAGGAACGCCTGCTTCGAAAACCGGGGCTTAGCACTATCACGGAGACGATCCCTTCGTCCACCAGCTTGTCCTGGACCTGACGAGCCACGGTCAGACTTATGGGCTCCGCCTCCCGCACGGGGATGAGTTCGGGCTCAGGGATCCGGGCGATCCTGGCCATCACCTCCACGAAGCCCTTGGAGACCGCATTGGGCCGGTCCCCATTGGTGGACGTCTGCACCGGCACCAGCACGCGCCTGCCCCACCCATCGCTGAGCAGTTTGCGCGCCTCCTCGAAGAGGAGGTAGTCGGGGTCGAAGTTCTCTATGATCAGGGCGTCGCTTCTCTCTATTTCATCCCTGTGCACGAGGGAATGCCCCAGCCACCGCAATTCGTAGGAAAGGAATATCGTGCCCCCTGCGGCCAAGGCCAACGCCATCAGGAGCACACGCCCTCCGAAAGAGATCCGCCTCACGCAATCCCTCGGACTGGCCTCAAGGCGCTTCCCCTCCGCACCATCCGGTCGAAGTCAGGACGTTCATCGGGCTTGGGCACCACCGGCTCCCGTTCCGCCTTCGTGAGGGCATCTTCGTGTGGAATGTCGCGAGGGCAAGGTGGGACCTCCGTGGACAAATGGGGCATTTGAAAAACGGCGTGTGCAAGAGTCCGCGCGATACTCCCCGGCGCCGGCCGGCAGGCAAGCCGCTCCGAGAAACACCATCACCCGTGATCACTTACGCTTATCTTACAGATATGTCGCCGCCGAGGCAACGGCCTTCTCGTGTTCCCCGGTCCTGGAAGGCAGGGCCCCGCCCCGTTCTCACCGGTTCCACTCAGGCCCCTGTGAAGGCCTCCTCGCAAGATCCCTAACTCGACCAACCCGACCAAACAGACCAGACAGACTGAACAGACGGAATAGACGAGATAGACGGAATAGACGGAATAGACGAAACAGACGGAACAGACCGAACAGACGAGATAGACGGAACAGACGAGATGACCCCGATTCTCGTTCACGTCGGACTTCTTTACATTCCAGGCCTTGTTGAAAAGGTGCAGCGGGACTTAGTTGGCTAACGGCAACAATTTGCTGTTTTAAAACAAGAGGTTGCCTTGACACCGAGAGTTTCCCTTCAAGGCTTTGCGCGGCACGCTTTTCGCTTGTTGAACTGTCAACGTAGTTGACTCCGCAAGCAAGGAGGCTGAATTATGAAACGAATCATGCAGATTGCAGCATTCCTGATCGCATTGCCATTAATCGCAGTCCCTAAGGTGGGGGCAGTCGATATTACTATCTACGACTTGGTCTCAAGCAGCCCCACAGGTTGGTACGCGCAGCAGGAGAACGACGAAGTTGAGCCGGGCTGCTTGACGGGTCAGGCGTGGGACCTTGAGAAGTTTGACCTAACTGGGAGTTCCTTGACCATGGTGGGCGGATTCGACTTCGCCAACGGATACCAGGGATGGACATCGGGCGATATTTTTCTCGACATTAACGGCGACGCTAACTATGGGCCAGATAACACAGGCACAGGTGGCGGCAACTCGATAGTAGCTAATACCTTTGGGTATGATTACGTTATTGACCTGGACTTTTCGTCGGGAACCTACGACGTGTATTCAATTAACGGTGCCTCCACGGTAAAGGTCTTTTACAACCAAAACGACGAGTCAAACCCCTGGCAGTATGCATCGGGCGGTCAGTCCGTATGGAATGATGTTGCGTTTGGATACTGGTATTATGACGATCTGGAAGGCAGACATTACTTCGTGAATGTCAGCCTCGCTTTCCTTGCACATGGGACGAACTTTACTTCGCATTTTACCTATCAATGCGGTAATGACAATTTGATGGGCAACGGTACTAAGGTCCCCGAACCCTCGACCATCCTGCTCCTGGGGATGGGGCTTCTGGGCGGGGCCATCGTGGTGAGTCGCAGGAGAAAGAAGGCGTAGGGCTCAGTCAATCCCGGCTGGAAAGATGAAAGGCCGCTTCGCGAAGCGGCCTTTCTTGTTTGGAAAAGCGGTCAACAGGCCCGCTTGCGGTTGACGGGCCTGGGGCGCCCTGATATGCTCCGCCCTCAGGTGGTGGACCGGCATGAGGCCCTCCCTTGCGGGGCAAAGGGCCGGGGCCGGGGATACTGTCGGCATTCTTTACACTGTCCCAGCAATGAAGCGGCGGCCTTTCGGCTGCGGCGAGGAGGAGGCGACACTGGGCGCCATAATCCTCAATGTTTTCCAGCGACTCGCCGGGATCGAGGGGCTGCCAACCGGATTTCGCCTTTGTTCTCGCCTTATGGAACGGGAATTGCAGAAAAGTTCCCGAGCCCTTGAGGCATCCCCGGTCCTTTGCCTCGGGGAGTTCCTGATGGGGCGATCAGGGCTCGCGCCCTCCTCCGGGGGTTTCGGGCCGGAGACACGAGGGTCGTCCTCCCACGCGAGTGACCCGCCAAGGGCCGTAGGGGACCTATGGACGCACACCCTTTGCCCATGGACATAGGGGCGATCGCCCAGCTCGCAGAGATAAAGCGGATCTACTCCGCCATGGAGACATCCTTGCCCGCCTCCGGCCCCGTCTGTGTGTTGGTGACCAGTGCCGAGAGGCGAGAGGGCAAGACCACGGCGGCCGCAGGCCTGGCAGCCATCGCGTCCTCCCGGAGCGGGAGACGCGCATTGGCCGTGGACCTCAACTGGCACGCCCCTGCCCTCCACCGCTGCTTCGGCCTCGACCTGGTCAACGGCACTACGCTCGTGGACGGGGCCTCTGCGTTGGAATCGGTCCGGCCCACGGGAGTGGCGGACCTCGAGCTCCTTGCCGCCTTCGCCTCCGTCCCTGACGGGACCGACGAGAATGTCCTGGGAACCGATATCATGAGGCAGGCGCGAAACGCCTACCACATGGTCTTTGTGGATGCCTCCTCCGTGTTCCCCACCAACCGCCGGATGATGGACCCCATCGCCCTATCCAAGGCGGCCGACGGGGTGGTCTTGGTGGTCCTGGCCGGCGTGACCCCGCGGCAGCATGTGAGGAAGGCGCAGATGATGTTGCACACGGCCGGGTCCAAGCTCTTGGGCGTGATCGTGAACCAGTGGAGGAACCCGCTGGTCTGAGGTCGAAGACCGTTTGAGGCGCGAGGGCACTCGGTGCCCCGGTGATTCCTCGGGCACATCGACAGGCAGTGCCGGGCGAAAAGATGGGATTCCTCATCAAGAGATACATGAGCTCCATCAGGACTCGCGGCCTCTGGCTGCTCCTCGCGATAGTCCCGCCGTTGCTCTACCTCGGTCTCGCCTATTCCAGGATCGACCGCTATACGGTCAGGCAGGATGTCGAGATCTCCATGGACGCCCCCATGACCGTGGCCACGAGCCCGGTGGACTTCGTGAGGATGAGCGATCTGCTGGTTAAGCCCACTGAGCTTTTCATGGACAGATTGGCCCTGAGGGAGCTCTACGGTCGGATCCATCCCGGGGCGAGCATCGACCTGTCGGGTCCCCAGTACGAGGCGTTGCTCAGGGCGGTCGATGCCTCCATGTCCTTGAGGGCCCTGTCCAAGGCCGTGGTCCGGATCGCTTATCATGGCCAGGACCCTGAGACGGGCGGGACACTGGTGGAGTTCTTCTCGGCCCGCCTGATCAAGCGTGCCGAGGAGGGACTGCGCCGAAGCCACCTGGCGGCCTCGCGCACCATGAAAAAGACAGGAGAGCCCGGCGGAGTCGGGTCCCAGGGACCTGACGCACCTGCCCGGCTGAAGGGCACCATGGTCACCGAGGCGCACAGGGCCATATGGCGGCCGGAGCGCCTCTCTCCCCTGGTCCAGATAGCCGTCATCTCCCTCGTCGCGGTCCTCGTGCTCCTGGGGATACTGGAGTGGGCTGACACGTCTTTCAAGTCCGAGAGGCAGGTGGCACGATACCTGGGGGCGCCCGTCCTTGGCTCCGTCCCGAATCTCCGCAAGGTCTCCAAGACCCTCGGCGCGTGGCGCCGGGAATGAAGACGCAGCGCGCATGGCGTCTGAAAGGGTTGTGGAGGTCTGCCATGCCCCACTCGCAATATCCTGGTCCCCATCGCCATGGGCCGGCCAAGGTTTGGCCGCTCCTCCTGGTGGCCCTGGCCCTCTTGGGCCTCGCCCCCCTTTCCTTCCCCTCCGCGGCGGATGCGGCATCGGTGAACCTGGCCTGGGACCCTGACCCGGACCCGACCACCACCTACACCATCTATTACGGGACATCGAGCGGCAGCTACCCCTTCAGCCAACAGGCCGGGACCCAGACCACCTGCACCGTGACAGGCCTCCAGGAGGGACAGACCTACTTCTTCGCGGCCAAGGCGTGCAAGGGGGAGCTCTGCAGCGGCTTCTCGGCCGAGATATCCTACACCGTGCCTGCCCCCAACCAGCCCCCCACGGCCTCTGTCTCTGCCAACAAGACCTCGGGCAAGGCCCCCCTGGCCGTCAACTTCACGGGATCCGGGACAGACCCGGACGGGACCATAGCCGGATACTCCTGGGCCTTCGGGGACGGCACCACATCCACACAGCAAAACCCCTCCAAGACATACAACACCCAGGGGACCTACACGGCGATCCTCACCGTCACCGACAACAAAGGGGCCACAGGCACGGCACAGCTCCAGATCTCCGTCCAGCCCCCCAACCAGAGCCCCACGGCCAACGCCAGCGCCAACCCCACATCCGGCACGGCCCCCCTGACCGTCAACTTCACGGGCTCAGGGACAGACCCGGACGGGACCATAGCCGGATACTCCTGGTCCTTCGGGGACGGCACCACATCCACACAGCAGAACCCCTCCAAGACCTACAACAGCTCCGGCAACTACACCGCGGTCCTGACGGTCACGGACAACGAAGGCGCAACCGGCACCAAGTCCCTTGCGCTGTCGGTGGCGGCCAACCAGCCCCCCACGGCCTCTGTCTCTGCCAACAAGACCTCGGGCAAGGCCCC
>CAZOXN010000085.1:6220-8283 GCA_964583655.1 uncultured Desulfarculaceae bacterium
CAACTTCACGGGCTCAGGGACAGACCCGGACGGGACCATAGCCGGATACTCCTGGGCCTTCGGCGACGGCACCACATCCACACAGCAAAACCCCACCCATCAGTACACAGCGCAAGGGGCCTACACGGTTGTCCTGACGGTGAGGGACAATGACGGGGCGAGCAAGACGGCTACCCTGAACATCGCCGTCTCGAGCGCGGCCCTGGAGGAGGCGGCCAAGAAGCTCATCGCCGGCACTGGCCCCTATCCCTCCAAAGGGGGGGCCATAGCCTTCTTCGGGGAGGACCACCTGTACAAGTTCCTGCTTCAGGTCGCGTGGCCCGAGTACGTGGCCGCCAACGGCGAGGTCCGCGTGGCCACAGGGGACATAGACGGAGACGGGCGCCACGAGATCGTCGTGGGATTCGGACCCGTGCCCAAGAACTCCTCCCTGCCCGGCGGCAAGTTCCTGGTCCTGAAGCACGACTACAGCCCCATGGTCTGGGGAAGGGTGAGCTGGCCGGATTACAACGCGGCCAACGGTGAGACGTGGCCTGCCTGTTGCGACCTGGACGGGGACGGGGAGGCCGAGGTCCTCGTGGGCCTCGGGCCGCAGGGAGCCGGAAGGGTGGAGGTATTCAAGTACTCCCATGGCGAGCTGAATCATCAGGCATGGATAACGGTGGACTGGGCCGATTACAACACCGCGGGCGGCGAGGCCAGGCCCTCGTGCGCGGACCTGGACGGGGACGGAAAGGACGAGATCGTCATCGGCCTCGGACCGGTCCAGGGAAGCTCGTCCATGCCCGGCGGGCGCTTCCAGGTGCTTGACCACGACTTCACCCCCTTGACATGGGGCGTGGTCGACTGGCCTGACTACGCCAGCTCCAACGGCGAGACCTGGCCTGCAGCCGGTGATGTGGACGGAGACGGAAAGGCGGAGATCGTCGTGGGCCTTGGCTCCGGGGGGGGCGGCAAGACGGAGGTGCTCGAGTACTCCTCCGGGGGTGTGACCCACGCGGCATGGATGACGGTCAACTGGGACGACTACAGCGCCCTGTTCGGGGAGACAAGGCCTGCAGTGGGAGACGTGGACAAAGACGGGATAGGCGAGATCGCTGTGGGCCTGGGGAAAGGCGGCGGGGGGTGGATAGAGGTCTTCGATGATTCCTCCTCTTCACACGCCTCCCTCTTCAGCACCCAGGTCCTCTGGGACGATTACAACGATGCCAACGGCGAGACCTGGCCCGCCTTCATGCCCCTTTCGCTCGGCCCCTCGATCTCCGATGTGTCCCTGTCCCCCAACCCCACTGAGGGGGAGGGGACGGTCCTCCTGAGTGCCAGTGCCGATGCCCCTTCGGGGGAGCCCCAGACCATCGTCGAGGCGGAATGGTGGCTGGACCGCTGGACAGGCCCGGGCTATCCCATGCAGGCCGAGGACGGTGCCCTTGACTCGGGCAGCGAGGGCCTGAGAGCGACCATAGACGTGTCTCCATGGGCCCCTGGCGACTACACCGTCTTCGTCCGGGCCCGGGAGGCCGGGGGGACCTGGGGGGAGCCGGCCTCCGCGGTCCTGAAGGTCATGGTCCCCACCGACCAGGTGACCATAACCCTTGTCCAATACTCCAAGGGCAAACTCACCATCAACGCCACCTGCAGCTCCCAGCCCGGCACCGTCACCCTGAGCGCCGAGGGTCTCGGGGCACTGAAATACAACAAGAAGCGCAAGGTCTATCAGGCCAAGCTCAAGGGGATAAAGACCAAGCCTTCCAGCGTAACGGTGGTCAGCACCGGAGGCGGACGTGACACCAATGCCGTGCCTTGAGGGACTGGCAAATCTCAGCAAAGAGGCGTGAGGGGGGCAAACTTGGACATGGCATATGACGGGCCGGAGCGACGATCGGGGCTGGACAGACGTGTGGGGGAGCGCCGCAAGGGGGAGAGACGAAACGGCGAGAGGCGCACCAACGGGATCTCCTTCCCCCTGTTACTTGGCGGGCTTGCCGTGCGCCGCTCCTGCGAGGAGCGGCGCGTGGAGGAACGGAGAAAAGGAGATAGGAGAAGAGGAGAAAGAAGGGCGGCCG
>CAZOXN010000086.1:0-8277 GCA_964583655.1 uncultured Desulfarculaceae bacterium
CCCTCGGGCACAGGATCACTGAACTTACCAACACACGCGGTTTCTCCGTGGATTTCGGTGTGGCCACCTCCGTGCTCGTGGCCTCCAAGCTGGGGCTGCCCGTCTCCACGACCCATGCCGCGGTGGGGGCGGTCGTGGGGGTCGGGCTGGCCCGGGGTATAGCAGCCGTGGACTTCGGTCTGGTCCTGAGGATCTTCCTTTATTGGGTTGTGACCTTGCCGGTGTCAGCCCTTTCCTGTATGATTTTCTTCAAGGTGCTGACGGCCATATTCTGATCCATTTGGATGGGAGGCGGTGATGAGAGCCCCGCTGCTGAACCTCTTCAGAGAGGACCCATTTGTGAAGCTGCTAAAGCATGCGCGGACGCTCCAGGAGAGCGCCGCCATGTTCCGCAACGCGGTGATCTGTTACCTTGACGGGGCGTGCGAGGAGTTCGGCCTCCTCCATGTGGAGGTGACCAAGGCCGAGCACGAGGCCGACAGGATCAAACGCAACATCCGGGGCCACCTCCCGCGAGGGATCATGATGCCGGTGGACAAATTCCAGTTCCTCCTTTACCTCCGGGAGCAGGACAAAGTCGTAGACGCGCTTCAGGACACTTTGCACTGGCTCTCCTACAGAGACACGAAGGTCCCCGACCAGTTGGTGGACGACCTCCTCCTCCTCGTGGACAAGGCCGTGGAGGTGGCCAACCAGTTGCCCATCATGGTGGAGCGAGCCTCCAGGTACTTCCGCACCTTCGCGGACAAGGACAGGAAGGAAGTCAAGGAGCTGATCTACGGCCTGAGGCAGAAGGAATCCCAGAGCGACCAGGTGGAGCGCAAGCTCAAGAGCGACATCTTCTCCCTGACGGACCCGGATCCCGTGACCGTATTCCATCTCATCCGCTTCGTGGAGCACCTGGGGGAGATCAGCAATCACGCCGAGAACGCTGGGGATGTCATGCGTGCCATGATCGCACGCTAGGTGAGCCCTTGCCTATGCCACCTCCCAGTCCCCTCGCGGCCCTGCGATCTGTTGCACGCCTTGTTCCCCCTCCGGCGACCACCGAGGCACCGTCCTGGGTCCCCCGAACACCATCTCTTGCAGTCTTTGGGAGAGCTCAGGGAGCCCCTGACCAGTCAAGGCCGAGATAACCAGCCCATTGTGCCTGCGGGCCAACCCTAGGGCCCTCTCTTCGGAGACGAGGTCCGACTTGTTGAACAGGAGCATCGTGGCGGTGCGGTCCAGATTCATCCCGTGGAGGATCTCTTCCACCGACTTGATCTGCTCCTCCACGTGGGGACTGGACAGATCGGCCACATGGAGCAAGATGTCGGCGTCCTCCAGTTCCTCCAGGGTGGATCGGAACGCATTGATGAGATCCGGAGGGAGGTCCTGGATGAAACCCACGGTATCGGTCAGGATGACGTCCCTCTCCCTGGGAAATCGAAGCCTCCTGCTGGCCGGGTCCAGTGTGGCGAAGAGCTTGTCTTCCACCCTAACGTCGCTGTGGGTCAGTGCGTTGAGCAGTGTGGATTTCCCGGCATTGGTGTAGCCCACGATGCTGACGATGGGTATCCTGCTTCGGTTCCTGCTGGCCCTCCTCTGCATCCGAGAGCGCCTGACCTCTTCCAGCTCCCGCTCTAGGCGCGCTATCCTGTCCCGAACCCTGCGGCGATCCACCTCCAGTTTGGTCTCCCCTGGGCCACGAAGCCCGATGCCACCCCTGAGTCTGGATAGGGCTGGGTTCTTCCCCACCAGTCGCGGCAACAGGTACCTGAGCTGGGCCAGTTCCACCTGGATCTTTCCATCTCGGCTGTGTGCGTGCTGTGCGAAGATGTCCAGGATCAACTGTGTGCGGTCGATGATCTTCTGGTCCGTCATCTGGGAGAGGTTTCGCAGTTGACCCGGGGTCAGGTCTCGGTCGAACAGTAGGATCTCGGCCCCTGCCTGCTTGCTATGGATGATCAGTTCCTCGAGTTTTCCTTTCCCCAGCACGTACCTGGGATCCGGTTGGGGCCTTACCTGCACTGTTTCCTCCAGCACCTGGAGCCCACTGGATCGCGCCAGCTCCCCGAGCTCATCCATGGAGCGACGAGCCTTCTGGCCCGAGCTGGAGTACACACCTACCAGGAAGGCCCTCTCTCCCTTGCCGTCCACAACCCTGGCCCTCAAGACCCTCGAGAACTCATCCTCCAGGGCCTCCACCAAGGCCAAGGGATTCACCTCCAGGCGAGAGGGAGAATCCGCAGCGAGGATCTCCCACTGGCGGCCTTCCAGATTGGGCGGGAGCAAGTGGGCCATCTCGACGCGACCCGGTATCCCATGGTCTCGCACCTCGATCTCGCACACCAGGTCCAGTCGGAGGTGGGCGAGGTCTGCCAGATCATCCCTGCTCAACGACTCCCCCCTCAGGTGGGTGTGGATCAGACGCAGCCCGAGGAGCCGAGTGGGCCCCTTGCGAAGGCCGCTCAGGGATGGTATCTCGAGCTTGTGGTCGTCTCCCACCAGGACCAGGGAGACCGAGCCCCCCCGGTCCACCAATACACCTACCTGGCGGCCGATCTCCCAGGAGACATCCGCCAGATGTCGCGCCAGCTCCGGGGTTACGACCAGATGGGAGGGGATTCTCCTGCGATACAGTCGCTGAAGATACCGCATGTGCGCCGAACCGAGCCCCTGGACTTGACCCATTATCCTGGAAATGGCCGCCTCCTAACGCTGCTCAAGGCCCTACCCAAGCACCTCTAGGAGCTCCATATGGTCCTGGATGTGGCGGTCGGCCCGCAGCCCTTGGTTCCTGTAAGCCACAAACGGTACACCTGCTGCCCTGGAGACCAAGAGATCGACATCCGCATCCCCAACATATAAGGCCTCATCAGGATTCACTCCGAAGTGTCCCAGGACCTTCAGGAGGCACTCGGGATGAGGCTTGGGATTGCGGACGTCCAGGCTGGTCACGGTGAGGTCGAAAAGCCCGTTGAGCCGATGGTCCTCCATCACGTATGGCATGCTCAGCCCGCGGTTGGTCGCGATGGCGGTCCAGTACTTGGGGCGAAGCCTGGAGAGGACCTCCCGCACATTGGGCTGGAGCTGCATCAAAGGGACAAAAGGGCGGTAATCCATTGTCTCCCGGTAGGCCTGGGCCTGATCCCTGAAAGGGGAGTGGCGAAACAGGTAGTCCACGGCCTCCTTGGCAGTGCTCACATGGACGTACTCCAGTTGGTCGGACCTCAGGGGGGGCATCCCGAACCGGGACAGGATGTGGTTGTAAAAGGCCTCATTGGCCTTCTTGGAGTCGAAGAGGACCCCGTCGCAGTCGTAGACTATCACCTTGGCCTTGGTGAACTTCAGCTCTCTTTCACCTCCCTTATTTCACTATACCATACACGGCCCGCAGGGCCAAGAACGCCTTCCTCCCAGCCCTTGGGTTCATATCCTCAGGCCCACCTCCGCCCCCTCGGTGGTGGCGTCAAGTATCTTGCGAGGCCTCTTGGCGTCGCCTATGACATAGACCTCCGGGACCAGACCCTCGATCCTCTTGGAGAGATCGTCCAGAGGCCTCGACCCCACCGCCATCACGATCCAGTCCACGCCAGGTATCGACTCCTCGCGCCCGTCGGTTGTCAACAACACCTCCCCTTCCCTTATCTCCTTGACCACCGTAGAGGTGAAGATCTTCACCCCCTTCGCCCGCAGCCTCTCCATAAGGAGGTGCCTGGGCCCGTACGGCATGTCCCTGGCCACCTCCTCCATCATCTCCACCACGATCACCTCGGTGCGACCCACGAAGGGGTTGTCCCCGGTCTCGGCCAGGAAGTCCGCGGTCTCGCACCCCACCAATCCACCACCCAGGATCAATACCCTCCTGGCGGATGAAGCGGCCGTGCCGCCCAGCACATCCCACGCTGTCACCACACGCCCGCTTTCGATCCCTGGGATGTCAGAAGACACAACCGGGACCGCCCCAGTGGCCACCACCACCACCTCCGGCCCCTCCTGCCGTACCACCTCCGGGGTCACCTCCGTGCCCAGCCTCACATCCACCCCCACCTTCCTCACCTGGAAGGCCAGGTACCGGATCACCTTGCTCAGCTCCTGCATGAAGGGGGGGACGCTGGCCAGGTTCACCTGCCCCCCGAGCTTTGTATCCCTCTCGAAGAGCCTCACCCTGTGCCCCCTGAGCGCCGCCCAATGGGCCGCCTGCAAGCCTGCGGGGCCACCGCCCACCACCATGACCCGCTTGGGCCTCGAGGCGGGCACCAACGCCATCTCCCCCTCCCTCCCCATGGCCGGATTCACTGTGCACCTCGAAGGCCTACCCCTCATGGGCCCGCTGAGACACCCGTGGTTGTCCCCCACACAAGGGATGATATCCTCGAATCTCCCGGATGCGGCCTTGACCGGGAGATCCGGGTCCGCGATGAGGGCCCGGCCCATGGAGACCAGGTCTGCCTTGCCGCTGGCGATGACGAACTCGGCCACCTGAGGGGTATTGATCCTCCCCACGCAGATCACAGGTACAGGGACCACCCGTTTCACCGCCTCTGCCAGCGGGGCATTCAAGGCCAAGGGGGTACCGGAAGGAGGGATCACCGCCCAGAAGGCATGGGGCACGGTCCCGCTGGATATCTCCAGGGCGTCCGCGCCGGCCTCCACCAACATGGGGGCGATGAACTGGGTCTCCTGGATGCTCCTGCCACCCGGGACCCTGTCCTCCCCCGAAAGACGCACTATGACCGGGAAATCCCCGCCTGCCCTGGCCTTGATCGCCTGGATGATCTCCACGAGGAACCTCGTCCTCCCCTCGAGATCCCCTCCATAGCTATCCGTGCGCTTGTTGAAAAAGGGCGAAAGGAAGGCCCCAACCATGCAGTAGCCATGGGCCGCGTGCACCTCCACCGCGTCGAGTCCCGCCTCCCTGCCGCGCCTGGCCGCCTCCGCGAAGTCGTCGACGACCCCTTGGATCTCACCGACGCTCAACTCCAGGGGGAGCTCACGGATGGTCCTAGACGCCACAGGAGATGGGCCCAGAGGATGCGTCCCGCTGAAGGCGGCCGAGGACTCTGGGCCCGGGTCCAAGAGCTGTGCGGCTATCCTCGCGCCATGGGAATGCACTGCATCCACCAGCCGCCTCCAGCCAGGGATGAACCGATCGTCGTCAAGACAAAGGGTCATGGGGGCATATTTCCGGGCGGCATTGACCGTGGTCACCTCCACGATAACCAGCCCCACTCCACCCCTCGCACGCGCCTCGTAGTAAGCCACGTGCCTCTCGGTGACGCATCCGCCCGGCTCGCCCAGGCCAGTGCCCATGGGCGGCATGACGATGCGGTTCCTGACCTCCATCGATCCAACGCGAATCGGCTCGAAAAGATGCCTCAAAGCCCCCAAAATCGTCCTCCTTTTTGTATGCGGGATTCCCCCGCATCATTCGTCCTCAGCCCTTGCCACCTCTACCAGGGTATCATAGAGGGCGGCGTTGGGCTCGAAAGCCGCCTCCTGCGCGGGATTGACGGCGCTGTGGGTCAGGGCCTGATGCGTCCCCTCCCGGTAGTCCTTGTGCCACCACCCTTGACGGATGTTCACCACAGTGCCTCTCATCCCCTCGTGCGGCCTGGCCTTCAGCTTAACACTACCTCGGTCGTTGAATACCGACACCAGGTCCCCGTCAGAGATGTGGCGGGTCTCGGCGTCAGACGGATTCATCTCCACCACAGGCTCTGGGTCCAGCCTCCGCAGCCAAGGCACATTGGCGAACATGGAATGCTTGCGATACTTGGTGTGAGTCGAAAGCATGCTCAGCGGGTATCGCTCGGCAAGGGGATTCTTCCGTCCCTCGAGCGGCTCCTGGAAGATTGGCAACTCCTGGCCGAAAGGCCTCATCCTCTCGCAGTAGAATTCGAGCCTCCCTGACGGCGTGAGAAAGAGCGGCGCTTCGTAGGGAGGCAGCTCCACAGGACCGTTCCTCAATCGCTCCAGGGTGACACCCGCCACGGAAGGATGTCCCGAAGAGAGCAGAAGCTCGATCCATTGCTCGGCGCTGCGACTGAAATGCCCCCCTAGACCTAGGCGCGATGCCAGATCGTTCACGATCTCCAGGTCCGACCTGGACTCGTAAATAGGCTCGATCACCTTGGGCTGTAACTGCAGGTACGGGTTGAAAGGCTCGAAAGGAGGGATCAGGTCCGGCCTCTCGTAAAAGCTGCAAGTGGGAAGGACGATATCCGCATAGTGCGCGCTGGAGTTCATGAACATGTCCGCCACGACAATCAGCTCCAGTCGGGGGAGGATCTCCTTCAGGATCTTGTTGTTGTCCGCGTTCTGATTCGCGAAGTTGTGGGCCGCGGCCCAAAGGGCCTTTACGGGATAAGGATGACCTGTGAGAACGGCCTGATAGAGCTTCATGATCGGCATGGACCTGAAGCGCCCCTCTCCCACCTTTATGAAGGCCTTCTTGTTGAGTTTGAAATCGCGGTGTCCCTCCAGCCGGATGTTCCCTGTCACCGCGGCCAAGGCTGTGACGGCCCGATAAGAGAGGTCTCCATGAAAGGTCCTCTGAAGCCCCCAGCCCCTGTAGGACGCCACCGGTCTTAGACCCGCGTAAACCCCGGCGAGGCGCTCCACGGTCCCAGAGTCAACCCCGGTGATCTCTGACACCCTGTGCAGCGGGTATCGGTCTGCCAGGTCTCTGAGCGATTGAAAGGCCGTTCTGCATTCGATCCCGGCTATATGGTAGACGCCGCTCAAGGCCGGCCTCACCTTCGGATCGTCCCACAGCCCCGGGCTGTGTCTCTCGGTGTCCCAGACCACGTACTTCTCAGACCCGCCTGGGATGACGTCCCTATCTCTCAGAAAGGCCCGGTCGTCACCCCTGACCAGAAACGGGCCCACGGTGTACCGGGAGATGAAATCCTTGTCCTCGAGGCCTTTCTCGAAGATGACCCGCATCACGCCCAAGGCCAAGGCCGCATCGGTGCCCGGCCTGAGGGATATGTCTTCATCGGCCTTGGAGGCGGTGGTGGTGAAACGCGGGTCTATTACCACGAGCTTGGCGCCGTTTTCTCTTGCGTCCCTTATCATCCGCCACCTGATCGGGTGGGTCTCGGCAAGGTTAGCCCCCCAAAGCACACACGACCTGGGGGACTCCATGCCCGAGGTGTAGAACTCCCCGAAGACTACCCCGTAACTGAGCAAGTCCCCACAAGGACCCGCCGCATCCCCGAAGCCGGCCAGGCTCACGCTCGTGGCCTGCAGGGCACTGGCCAGCCTCAAGTAGATCATCATGAGGGCCGAGGTGGCCACTTGCCCCGTGGCGAAGGCTATGGACTCATGACCGAACCTTGCCCCTATCTCCCGGAACTTGCCAGCTATGGTATCCAGCGCCTCATCCCAAGAGATCCTCTCCCACCTGCCTTCTCCCCGCTCCCCAACCCGTCTCAGGGGATATCGCAGCCTGTCGGGGTGATATACCAGTTTGACGGTGCAAAGTCCCCTGGCGCATATGTGGCGAAATCGTCCGTCAGGGAAATCCGCTGGCTCCACCTTGACCAGGACCCCGTCCCTGACATGGGCCAGTATCCCGCAGCTCACCCCATCCTCTATCCCGCAGACCGTTCTTACGACCCTGTCCCTTTGGGTCTCCATCACTCCTCCTCTCGCGAGTCAGGCCCCTGTTGCAGTCGGTCGCCCGTTGTCGGTAGCCGGTCGTCCAGGGGGTGCGAGCCTCTGGCTGGCTCTAACAAGTGGGCCTTGGGACCAGCTCGATCGAACGAACGGCCAAACCCCTCTCATCCACCTTGCCCTTGAAGATCACGGACGGGGCCACCCCCTCATGCCACGAAAAACCCTCCGCAACCCTTCCTCCGCCGTACCTATCCAGCAACTCGTCCATAGGACCCGCATCCAGGGCACGCATGGGACAGGCATCCACGCAGATCGGCTTCTTGCCTTGGGCGAGGCGATCGAGGCAAAGGTCGCACTTCTCCATCTTGGCGTCGTCCTCGAGGCGAAACTGGGGCGCGCCGTAAGGGCACGCCTCGAGACACGCCTGGCAGGAACCCTTCCCAAGGCACCTCTCCCTTTCGACCACCACTATCCCATCGCCGTGCCGTTTGGTGATGGCACCGGCCGGGCAGGCGGAGATACATGCCGGCTTCGCGCAGTGGTAACAGGGCATGACCAGAAAGGCCACGAAGGGGTCAGGATATACGCCTTTCTCTACGCAGGCGACCCTCATCCAACTGGCGCACCCGGCAGGAACATCGTGCCAGTCCTTGCAGGCCACTATACAGG